>CAZOEH010000172.1:0-6339 GCA_964578785.1 uncultured Desulfonema sp.
GTAAACTTACTTACACCCCTCAAGGGGGTACTGAAAAGAGTCCCGTTTATCGGGGTTCAGGGAGGGATTGTAGATGACGATTATAGGCAAGCAGATAAGGATGGAGCGCATTATCAACCGCAATACGGGCCGGACCGTTATTGTCCCGATGGACCACGGCATTTCCCTCGGACCTATTTCCGGTCTTGAGGATATGAAAAGCGCGGTACAGATGGTCGCCGACGGCGGTGCGAATGCAATAGTAGAGCATAAAGGACTTGTAGGGGCTGGGCACAGAAGAAAAGGCAGAGATATAGGGCTTATTATCCACCTTTCGGCTTCAACAAGTCTTTCTCCTTATCCGAATGCTAAGACACTTGTCTGTTCGGTCGAGGAGGCTGTCAAAATAGGCGCAGACGCCGTTTCAATCCATGTTAATCTCGGAAACGGCGGCGAGAAGGAGATGCTGAAGGATTTCGGAATGGTCAGTTATGAAGCAAAGACCTGGGGTATGCCGCTTCTTGCCATGATATATCCTAGAGGAGAAAAGATTAAAGACGAATATGATGTAAATGTCATCAAGCATGCCGCCCGTGTGGGAAATGAGATGGGGGCTGATATAGTCAAAGTATCCTATACCGGATCGGTTGAAACATTCAAAGAAGTGGTGCGCGGGTGTTCGATTCCCGTTGTTATTGCAGGGGGTCCGAAAATGGATTCTGACAGGGAGATACTTGAAATGGTCAGGGGCGCGATAGATGCGGGAGGAGCCGGAGCTTCGATCGGCCGCAATGTGTTCCAGCATAAAAATCCGACCAGGATGGTGCAGGCTATATCGGCAATTGTCCATGACGGCGTGAACGTGGAAGAGGCGCTTAAAATCCTTGGTTAGGTTTATCTGTAACGCAACCCAGGCTGCTGCGGAAACTTTTACGTTGCCGGTCGATCATGATGGTTTAAAACAAAGTCTGAAATCCCGGCACTTCCGTGCCTTTCTGATTTGCTGTTTTTGATATATAAAGGATAATGGAATGAGAAAAATATGGGTGAAAGCTGATCCGTGGGACAAGGATATCGTTACCACCGCCCTTGAGGGCGGCGCCGACGGAGTCATCGTTCCGAAAGGATATCCGGAAAAAGTTAAAGGGCTGGGAAAAATTCTGACGATTTCGGAAGACGGGGATTTGAAAACCGGAAAGGATGTCGTCTTTTATACTATAAAAAGCGGTAACGACGAGGACGAAATATTAAAACTCTGCATGAGCAGGAAAGTAATTCTTCAATGCAGCGACTGGACTGTGATTCCGCTTGAAAATCTTATAGCAAAAGGCGCTGATGTGATTGCTCGGGTTCACAGTTATCAGGAGGCCTGCACGGTATTCGGAATTCTTGAAAAGGGTGTGAAGCATATACTTTTTGATTCCGGAGATACTGCTGAATTGAAAAAAACTTTATCGCTTGTCAATTCTGAGACAGGGATCGTGCCGCTTCAGGAGGCCGAGATTCTGGAAATAGTTCCTTCAGGTATGGGGGACAGGGTATGCGTTGATACATGTACATCGATGGTGCAGGGGCAGGGTTTGCTGGTCGGCAACAGCAGCAGCGCCCTCTTTCTTGTTCATGCCGAAACGGTTGAAAATCCGTATGTGTCGCCAAGACCTTTCAGAGTCAATGCAGGAGCTGTTCATGCCTATACAAGAGTTCCCGGAGGAAAGACGAGATATCTGTCCGAGCTTGCAGCCGGCGATCAGGTTATTATTACGGATTATAAGGGGAATATGACTAACGTTATCATAGGGAGGCTGAAAATAGAAAAGCGCCCCCTGATGCTTGTAAAGGCTCTGGCCGGAGGCAGGCAGATTACCACGATTCTTCAGAATGCCGAAACAATAAGACTGACAAGCCCTGACGGGACGCCAGTCTCCGTTATAAACCTGAAAAAAGGAGATAAGGTTCTCGTCGCCACGGAGGAGACCGGAAGACATTTCGGCCATAAGATAGATGAGTCTATAGAGGAGAAATAGAAGAACCGGAAACTAACCGGGTAAAAAACCGGGCATAATAACTATGAATATAAATAAAAAAATAAAATCAAAATCCCCCCAGACAGGAATTACCGGCCTCAGGCATTCCATCGATGAGATTGATGAAAAGATCCTGGGATTGATAAACAGACGGCTTCTTCTTGCAAGGGAGATTGGCAGGATGAAAGCTGAAAAAGGAAGCAGGGTGCTCGATATTGCGCGCGAAAGCACTCTGATTCAAAGGCTAAACAGACTCAATGAGGGGCCGCTGAGCAAAAGCGCGCTTCATCATGTGTTTGCCGAGATAATTGCGGCGTCGCGAGAAATCCAGAAGAACCATTCCGTTGCTTATCTTGGTCCTGAGGCTACTTTTACACATATCGCGGCAATAAATTACTTCGGACAGTCTGTCAATTATGTGCCGCAGATGACAATAAGAGACATATTCTGCGAAGTGGAGAAGGGCGCCTGTCATTATGGTGTCGTTCCTGTTGAAAACTCCATCGAAGGTTCGGTCAACTATACTCTTGACCTTTTTTTTGAATCGGATTTAAAAATATGCGCCGAATCGTATCAACCTATATCTCACGATCTTCTGTCGAAGACCGATACGCTGGATGAGATAGAAAGAATTTATTCACATCCCCAGGCATTTGCCCAGTGCAGGAAATGGATACAGAAGAAGCTTCCCGGAGCTGTGCTTGTGGAATGCGACAGCACTGCTCATGCCGCACGAAAGGCTTCAAATGATCCGAAATCGGCCGCTATTGCAAGCAGCAAGGCGGCGCACATTTACAATCTTCAGGTAGCGGCATCAAAGATTGAAGATATATCGCGGAACACAACGCGGTTTCTTGTTATCGGAAAAGATGATATAAGAAGAACAGGTTCGGATAAGACTTCCATCATGTTCGTGACATCTCATGTTCCGGGTGCGTTGTACAAGGCATTAAAGCCGGTTGCCGAAGCCGGGATAAACATGGTCAAGCTTGAGTCGCGGCCCACAAAGCATGAAAACTGGAGTTATTTTTTCTTCGTTGATCTTGAAGGGCATGTTGAAGATAAGATTGTTGCCGGGACAATAAAGAAAATGAAAAAATTATGTCTCTTCCTGAAATGTCTCGGATCATACCCGCTGGCAAGTGAAGGCGCATCCGGGGCGGTAAAAAAACAGAGAGATAAAGGCGCAGGATGATATTTGACTCAAATAGTTCGGTTTATGCCGTTTTCGGATATCCGGTATCCCATACCTTAAGCCCTGTCATGCATAACAGGGCATTTGAAGTTACCGGCTTCAGGGGTATTTATCTTGCCTTTGAAGTAAAAAATATAAAATATGCGCTTTTCTCGGTAAGAACCCTTGGCATTAAAGGTGCGAGCATAACAATTCCGCATAAGATAGAGGTAATGAATTATCTGGATGAAGTGGACGATATCGCTTCAAAAATCGGCGCGGTAAATACGATAATAAATAACGGCGGGTCTCTTAAGGGATATAACTCAGACGGTCCCGGCGCGATAAAAGCTTTGTCTGAAAAAACCGTGATCAAAGGAAAGAAGATTGTCCTCATCGGGGCAGGCGGAGCAGCACGCGCTGTAGGATTCTGCATAAAGAAAGAGGGCGGAAGAATAACCGTCATAAGCCGTGACCCTGATAAAGGAGAACGGCTTGCGGGAGATCTCTCCGCGGATTACCGCCCGTTAAAAGATATCGGCGGCATGAATTGTGATATTCTGATAAATGCAACGCCTGTCGGAATGACGCCCGATACTGATGGAATGCCGATAGAAAGAAGATACCTTGAAAAGGGTATGGTTGTAATGGATATCGTCTATAATCCATTGAAAACCCGTTTATTGTCAGAAGCTGAAAAGGCAGGATGCATTACTGTTGATGGTGTTTCCATGTTCGTTCACCAGGGAGCGTTCCAGTTCGAATTGTGGACAGGGATAAAAGCACCGGCGGATATCATGAAAAGAGCGGTTCTTGATGCTCTGATTGAACGGGAAAAATAATAGCAAAGACGGTTATGGTACAGATAATTCCAAGAATCATTAACCGGGGCGTAGTAAACGTTCCGGGATCTAAGAGCTATTCACACCGGCTTCTGATAGCCTCGGCGCTGTCGGACGGAATCTGTACGCTGAAGAACTGCCTCAGAAGTGAAGATACTCTGCTGACCCTTGAAGCTTTGCGTAAAATGGGCGTCAGGATAGATGATAATATAACGGAAATTAAAGTTTACGGGACAAACGGGATTCTTAAATCCTGCAAAGAACCGGTTTATCTGGGAAATTCCGGGACATCCATGCGCCTGCTGACCGGAGTTGCGGCACTTGGCCGGGGCGAGTATATGCTGACCGGAACCAGCCGCATGTCAGCGCGTCCTATCGAGGATCTTCTTGACGGTTTAAGAAGTCTTGGAGTTGATGCCCGGTCCGTTAATAATAACGGGTGCCCGCCCGTAGTGGTAAAAGGCGGGACAATACGGGGAGGCCGGATCGGGTTGAAATGCGGTTTAAGCAGCCAGTTTCTTTCCTCTGTTCTTTTAATAGCCCCTTACACGGGAGAAGGCGTTGAGATAAAAGTCATCGAAGGTCCTGTTTCAAAACCGTATATAGATATGACAATTGAAATAATGGCAAAATCAGGCGTTGAAGTAAAACGTGAGGGATATTTAAGATTCAGTGTTGAAGGGCGCAGGTGTTACAGCGCCGGGGATCATTATGTTGAGCCGGACTGTTCACAGGCAGGATATTTCTGGGCTGCCGCCGCAGTCACCGGAGCCGAAATCAAAGTCAGGGGGATTACAAAAGAATCGCACCAGGGAGATCTCAAGCTCACGGGGTTGCTTGAGAGGATGGGTTGTGAAATAGTATTTGAAAAAGACGGCATTTCAGTAAAAGGAGGATCTCTTTCAGGGATCGAGGCGGATATGTCGGATATGCCCGACATGGTTCCAACCCTTGCCGTTGCGGCATCTTTTGCAAAGGGAGTCACTGTTATCAGGAATGTCGGCCATCTGAAAGAAAAGGAGAGCGACCGTTTATCCGCTGTTGTAAATGAACTTTCAAAAACGGGCATAGAGGCGGAGTGTACCGGTATGGATCTTGTCATTAAAGGGGGAACACCCCGGGGCGCTGAAATCGATACATATAACGACCACAGGATTGCCATGAGTTTTGCGATTGCGGGGCTTAAGGTTCCCGGCATATTCATAAAAGATGAAAAATGTGTCGAAAAGTCTTTTCCGGATTTCTGGAAAGTTCTTGATACTCTTGGCCGTGAGACCTTTGTATAAACGCTGATTATGAAACTGACATAGGTAATCGGTTGTGCCGATTAGCAAGATCGGATTTAAGACTTCGCCAACGGCAGCAGATTCGCTCCCATTAGATCTGAACAGCCCCTGTGGATATATATCACGAAGCCGTTATTTCGTTTCTGCCTGTGTCTCTTTGTCGACAATCAGGGGGCGTTGTTATGCTTCATAATAATTTCTTGCTAACCGGCGCAACCGATTGCCTATGCCGGCCACAAAGGATGTGTTGTGCAACGATCTCGCAGTTAGACAGGCTGAAGCAGGTATGAACATATATCTTATAGGATACCGGTGTACAGGAAAGAGCTCTGTCGGAAAGCTTCTTGCCTCTGAACTGAATATGAAATTCACGGACACCGATGTTGAGCTTGTAAACCGCGCCCGGAGATCTATTTCTGAAATTGTTGAAACATCAGGATGGGATGAATTCAGGAGGATCGAGAAAAATATCATAAGGGAATTCTCCGCGTTTGAAAAGCAGGTTGTCGCGACAGGCGGAGGAGCCGTTCTTGACGGAGAGAATGTGAAGTATATGAAGGAAACCGGAATTGTCGTCTGGCTCAGAGCAACGCCTCCGGTAATAAGAGAACGATTAAAAAATGATCCCGGGACGAAAGAGTTCAGGCCGGCCCTGACCGGAATAGGGACGATCGGCGAGATTGATGAAATACTGTTGACCCGCAACCATTTTTATGAAGAGGCAATGGATTTTTATATTGATACGGACTATCTCGATATAAACGATTTATGCCGTGATATTATAAAACTGATTGAAAATGTAAAGGAAAAACCATAATGCCCGGAAACTCGTTCGGAAAATTATTCAGAATAACAACCTGGGGAGAATCCCACGGGGAGGCCGTAGGCGTCGTAATAGACGGATGCCCGCCGAAAATACCGTTAGAAGAATCGTATATCCAGGATGTGCTGGACAGGCGGAAGCCCGGAGGATCGGCGGCAAGCACATCAAGAAAGGAACCGGACAAAGCGGTTATAATGTCGGGCGTTTTTAA
>CAZOEH010000173.1:0-6316 GCA_964578785.1 uncultured Desulfonema sp.
GGAACAACTTTCAAAAGCCGGCTTCAGAACCGCTTCATTGCAGGGGAATCTCTCTCAGAACAAGCGGCAGGCCGCCATGGAAGGTTTCCGCGACGGCACCTACCAGATTCTGGTGGCAACCGATATTGCCGCACGCGGAATCGACGTGGACCGCATATCGCATGTCATCAACTACGATATTTCCGACACACCGGAGGCATATATCCACCGCATAGGGAGGACCGGCCGGGCCGAAAAAAGCGGCGATGCGTTTACACTTGTTACGAGAGATGATACGGCGACTGTTCGGGCAATCGAAAGGATTCTCGGATGCCCGCTAAGGCGCAATACAATAGACGGCTTCGACTACAAAATTCCGGCTCCCCGTAAAGACGCTGAGTTTGCGCGCACACAGGCAAATTCTACGCGAAACCGGAGAGTGAGCCGTGCCCGTTCCTGCCGACGTTCCGATTCATAAACCGCAACAGAAAACGGATCAAAACAGATAAAAGGTTTTTACGACCGGGTCCTCTCCGGCCCACCTGGAGCGAATCGCTGCGGGGATCCTTCAATCCTGAATCAATAATATCCCGCGGACATCTGCGGGGTATCATTATCTTGACAAATTAACATGTTATGCTATTCATATCTTATCAGCCGTTTTTTCATGACCGTGTAAAAAGTTATATTTATGCCTTCTCTGAAACAAAGACGGGATGGATCAATTCTAGATTTGCCGGTGATCCGATGAGAATTCAAGAATTCCAAGGGTTCCATGATAAAAGAAAATAAAGATGCAGAAGAAGTATCAGCGAAAGCGGAAAAGCGGTATCGCACTCTTTTTGAAGGTGCTAATGATGCGATCTTTATTATGAAAGAGTATAAGTTTGTTGAGTGTAACCGGAAGACCCTGGAGATATTCGGGTGTGAGAGAAGCGATGAGCTTGCCGGTCATACTCCATGGGAGTTCAGCCCACAGCATCAACCTGACGGCAGAGACTCTAAAGAAAAGGCTATCGAAGTCATCAACGCCACATATAACGGAAAGCCTCAGAGATTTTACTGGAAACATTTACGCAAGGATAAAACGCTGTTTGATACCGAAGTTTCGCTGAGCTGCTTTGAATGGGAAGACCTGAAATTCATACAGGCCATTGTAAGAGAAATTACGGAACAAAAGCAGGCTGAAGAGGAATTGCAGAAGAGCGAAGAGAAGTACCGCATTCTGGTAGAAAACGCGGGAGAAGCTATTTTTGTCGCCCGGGAAGGCATGCTGAAATTCGCCAATGATAAAACCGCAGAGATCATAGGATATTCAAAAGAAGAATTGACCTCCAGGCCTTTCACTGAATTCATTCATCCTGAGGACCGTAAAATGGTTCTTGACAGGCACGTGAAAAGACAGATGGGTGAAGAGCCTCCTACCCGGTACAGTTTCAGGATTGTGACCCGATCGGGTGATACAAGGTGGGTTGATCTGAATGTGGTTCTAATCGAATGGGAAGGAAAGCACGCTGCTCTTAATTTTATGAATGATATAACAGAGAGCAGGCAGGCCGGTGAGACGCTGCGGCTCAACCAATCCCGCCTGGCCTGCCTTCTGGAGCTATCCCAGTTGTCGGCTGAATCCGAGACAGTACTGACCGATTTTACACTTGAAAAAGCTATTGAACTGACCGGGAGCAGAATAGGATATCTCGCTTTCATGAATCCTGATGAATCTGTGCTTACCATGTATTCCTGGTCACGCACCGCGATGCTGGAATGCGCGATTGATAATAAACCAATCGAATATCCCGTTGAAAAAACCGGGTTGTGGGGCGAGGCGGTTAGACAGCGCAGGCCGGTGATTACAAACGACTATCAGACGGATAGTCCCTTGAAAAAAGGTTATCCCGAAGGCCACATCTCAGTAAATCGGCATTTAAACATCCCCCTTTTTGACGGGGACAGAATCGTGCTGGTCGCAGGAGTAGGAAACAAGAATGAGCCTTATGGAAATGATGATATAGAGCAGTTAACCCTTCTGATGGACGGCATGTGGAAGATACTCAAAGCCAACCGTATTGAAAAGGAACTCAGCGAGAGCGAGGGACGGTACCGGCTCATTGCCAGAAAGATGAACGATATCATATGGACGACGGATCTTTCTTTGCGTACTACGTATGTCAGTCCGTCGGTGGAAAAAGTACTTGGTTTCACGATTGAAGAGAGAATGTCCCAGAATCCGGCGGACCAGATGACTCCGGAATCGTTTACGCAGGCGGCTGTAATCCTTGCAAATGAGTTCGAGCGCGATTCCGAACCGGGAGTAGATCCGGACAGAACCATAAAAATGGATGTTGAATATTATCATAAAAACGGATCCATTATATGGTGTGAAAACATAGTCGGAGGTCTGAGAGATGAAACAGGAGCAATAACCGGGATTCACGGTGTATCCCGCGACATAACGGAGCGAAAACGGGCTGAAGAAGAGCTGCGGCGCGAAAAACGGCGGTTTCATAATCTTATTCATAATGCTCCTTTCGGGGTGCTGATGATAGATGAATGCGGATTATTCAATTATGCAAACCCCAAGTTTACTGAAATCTTCGGCTATGACCGGAAGGATATTCCGACCGGGAAAAAATGGTTTGAGCTGGCATATCCTGATCCGGAATACAGGCAGCAGATCGTATCTGCCTGGAAGGAGGATTTGAAGATATACGGGAATGGTGAAAAAAGGCCCAGAATTTATGAGGTTAGCTGTAAAGATGGTTCGCGTAAGATCATTAATTTTATCCCGGTGCGACTTGAGACAGGTGAAAATCTGGTTGCCTGCGAGGATATTTCCGAGAGAATAACACTTGAGGATCAGCTCCGCCAGGCGCAGAAGATGGAATCTGTCGGGCGTCTCGCCGGAGGCGTTGCCCATGATTTCAACAACATGCTTCAGGCGATAATGGGGTATGCGGAACTCGCCCTGCTTAAAATCAGCATGGGTTCTCCCGCCGACTCATACCTGGTTCAGATAAAGCAGGCTGCGCAGCGGTCCGCAGATCTGGTAAGACAACTGCTTGCCTTTGCGCGCAAGCAGACGGTGAGCCCGAGAGTTCTTGATCTGAATGCAACGGTGTCGGACATGATAAAAATACTGCAGCGTCTTATAGGAGAAGAGATCGATCTTGTATGGAAACCGGGAACCGATACATGGGCTGTGAAGATGGATCCGGCACAGATAGACCAGATACTCGCAAATCTGCTTGTAAATGCCCGCGATTCCATAAGCGGAGCAGGAACCGTATCTATTGAAACGGAAAACGCGGTTATGGATGAGTTTTATTGCCGCGCCAGACCGGGATTTACGCCCGGAAAATATGCGGTGCTTTCTGTCAGAGATACGGGATCCGGAATGGATAAAGAAACTCTTTCACACATCTTCGAACCGTTTTTTACCACCAAAGATGTGGGAAGCGGGACCGGCCTCGGGCTCTCAACTGTTTACGGCATCGTAAAGCAGAACTGCGGATTCATCGATGTTCTGAGTGAGCCGTATTGCGGCACAACTTTTAAAATATACCTGCCCTCCTGTCACGATCAGGCGGAGAGGAAAAATCATGTGCAGGAAAAGATATCTTCCGGAGGCGCCGAGACGGTACTGGTCGTTGAAGATGAACGAATGCTTCTTGAATTCGTATGCAGCATACTGGAGGAGCATGGATATAAAGTGCTTTCGGCCTTAACTCCTGCGGATGCCTTATCTTTGCTCCGTGTGCACAGCAGCCCTGTTCATCTGCTGATTACCGATGTGGTGATGCCCGGTATGAACGGCCTTGAGCTTAAGAATGCTGTTTTAAACATTCATCCTGAAACCAGGACTTTGTATATGTCCGGGCATCCGGCAGATGTAATTGCCCGTCATGGTGTGCTTGAAAAAGGGACGATGTTTCTGCAGAAGCCTTTTCTGGTTGCAGCGTTGACAGAAAAGGTTCGGCAGGCGCTTGAAGGATAAATCATCAGAGACGTGCTAAGGAGGCTAAATATGTCGCTTCCGGATAGAAACAATCCGTATAATTTTAATGAATTTTTAGAATGGCGCCGTAAAACGGACTATTATAAGGATGATCCTTTTATACAAAAGGTGGTGCGCTGTTTTACGGGGGATGAATGGGAAAAGGTGGATGCCGAAGCCCGCAAACTATCCGTTAAGGCCTCATTCCGGTGGCGGGATCTTTCGGAAAGAGCGGCGCTTCCTGAAAAGCGTCCCTACCTTATACAGTATGACGGCCACCATAACAGGATAGACAGGATCATCCGGCCTCATGAGACCGAAGTTCTCGAGAAGGAAGTTTTTTCGGAAGCCCTATTCTCGAACAGGATCTCACCGTGGGTCAAGCTTATCAAGATGTACCTTATCTATCAGAACGGAGAAGCCTGCGTAGCCTGCCCGATTACCTGCACGGAAGGGCTTGTCGTGCTGCTTGAAAAATTCGCGGATAACCCGGAGACAAAGAGAATTCTTCAGCACTGCCGAGAAGGCATCAACGGTGAATATGCCATAGGCGCGCAGTATCTCTCTGAAATACACGGTGGATCGGATGTTCCGGCCAATGTTCTTGAAGCTGTGAAAGAGGGAGACACGTGGCGGCTCTACGGAACCAAATTTTTCTGTTCGGCAACCCACGCCGACTACGCCGTTGTCACTGCCAAACCCCGCGGATCGGAAGATGTCGCGCTCTATGTCATGCCCTCCTGGCTTCCCGGTAACAAAGAGAAGGAGATAAGAAACAATTTTACCATCGATCGTATAAAATGGAAGATCGGCACAAGCGAACTTACAACCGGAGAGCTGACATTCAACGGCGCGGTTGCATATCCAGCAGGGCCGCTTGATAAAGGGGTTGCCAATGTCGTCGGAATAGTTCTTACCTGCTCCCGCCTGACTGTGGGCCTTTCGGGCGCTGCATCCATGACTCGTGCGGTCCGGGAGGCAAAGAAATATGCGCTGTTCAGGCAGGCATTCGGCATGACGATAAGCGATTTTCCCATGGTAGCAGGACAGCTCGATAGAATGGATCTGTCTGCAAAAAGAACCACTGCCGGCGCATTCAGGCTGTACAGGGATTTTATTAATCTGGAAGGTGGCTTGAAGGGCGGTCTGGTCACTGATGAGACGGTTGCCGTTAAAAAGAAACGTTTCGATATCCGGGAACTCGTAATGCTGCAGAAGATCACAGCCGCATGGGACAGCACCGATATCATACGGGAGGCCATGTCAATTTTCGGGGGACACGGCGTTATGGAGGATTTTTCTTCTCTTCCACGCCTTTACAGGGATTCCGCGGTAAATGAGTTGTGGGAAGGGCCCAGAAATGTGCTTTTAACGCAGATACACCGCGATCTGCAGCGCGCGGCGGCCTGGTACAAGCCGGCAGAATTTGTCGGCAATATTCTGACAGGATCGGATGAACATCTGGTCGCTGAGTTATCGGAAGAAATCACGGAGCTCGTTTCTCATCCGGGTTTATTCAGCATGGATGAAAAAACCAAAGAGGTTTGCAGGCGCTGGGATGCTTTCTGCCACAAGTTTTTCCATTCCTACCAGGATCTTGCTTTAAGTATAACGGATGCTGACGGGTAACATCGGTTTTTAAATATAAGAGGGGCATTAAAAAATGCCCCTCTCTTGTTTATTCGTGAATCAGGCGAATCTGAAAATTACGCCGCTGCATTCATTTCCCTTCTGGCTGCCATGTCAACCAGCACGCGCTCTTTGCCCTTATCAAGGCCGAGGGCGCTTCTTTTCTTGTCGATATGAGCGATCATCAATTTTGCCATTTCATACGGATCGGGAGTAAATCCCCACTTCCCGAATCCCTGCTGCTCAAGCCCTTCAAACAGCAGCTTGTGAAACTTTGTATTTTCGATTATCGGAAAGGTCACCCCGAAGACAGTATAGACACCTGAAGCAACAAAATACTGACCTATGCAGATTGCTTTTTCACTCATCCATTCGGGCGCTGCCCCGGCTACCGGGAGATCGGCTATGCTGTTTCCAAGCCCGCCTTCCTTGACCATCTGAGATGCCGCTACAAGAATCCGGCTGTTGTCCACACATGATCCCATTCCAAGCACCGGAGGCATGCCGACAGTTTCGCAGACTTCCCTTAAGCCCGGTCCTGCAAGGCAAGCCGCTTCAGGAGTATAGAGCCCCGCTTTTGCGAGGGAAATCTGGGAACATCCGGTCTGAAGCACCAGCACGTCATTTTTAATGAGTTCTTTAACAAGCTCGACATGCACCCAGTCCTGCCTCACTCTCGGGTTGGTGCATCCCACTACGCCTGCTACTCCGCGG
>CAZOEH010000174.1:0-6308 GCA_964578785.1 uncultured Desulfonema sp.
GATGTCAGGCCGTTCTCAAAAGATGCCGACGGCACCGTGCTTGGAGAGGGAATCGGAGTAATTGTTTTAAAAAGATTACAGGATGCCGAAAGAGACCATGATAAAATATACGCGGTTATCAGGGGAATAGGAACATCGAGCGACGGGAAATCTCAAAGCATCTATGCGCCCAGAAAAGAAGGGCAGATAAAAGCTTTAAGCATGGCCTATAGATATTCAGGCATCGATCCTTCCACCGTTGAGCTTATAGAGGCTCATGGAACCGGAACACGTGTCGGCGATATGGTCGAATTCAAGGCTCTGAATGAAGTCTTCACCGATTCCGGCGCGAAACCGCAAAATTGCGCCATAGGCTCAGTAAAGTCGATGATAGGCCATACAAAAGCGGCAGCCGGTTCAGCAGGATTAATAAAAGCGGCTCTTTCTCTTTACCACAAGACCCTCCTGCCTACCATCAAGGCTGAAGTTGCCGATCCCAATATGGGAATTTCAGACAGCCCATTTTACCTGAATTCATCAAGCCGTCCGTGGTTTTCAGCAAAGAGCAGTCCAAGACGTTGCGGTGTAAGCTCTTTTGGTTTCGGTGGAAGCAATTTTCATGCGGTACTGGAAGAATACAACAAATACAAAAGAGAAACCGCGTGGGACGGATCTGTCGAGATTATCGCGTTTTCCGCATCATCGCATTCCGAATTATTCAAACAGGTTTCGGCTTTTAAAGCAAAGATTGAAAAAGATCACTCTGCAGCCGCTATTGCATTCGAAGCAGCAGGAACAAGAAAGAATTTTTCAACGGCAGATAAATACAGAATTCTTTTTGCCTCGCAAAAAATCCATAGTTCGCCGGATCAGGCCTTTGAAGATCTGCCTTCAATAATTCAGAAGGGTCTTGACGGCATGGGAACAAACAGCGGAAAAACTGAATGGAACGCCGGCAGTATTTTTTATGGAGGAACTTTCGGTCCGGGAAAAACGGCATTTATATTCCCCGGCCAGGGAAGTCAGTATGTCGGCATGGGGCGTGATCTGGTCTGTATCTTTCCCGAAGCGTATGAAGCCCTCGAAAAAGGAAACGACATATTCGGGAATCCTTTGCTTACGGATTATATTTACCCTCTTCCGGTTCACAGTGAAACCGGGAAGAAGGCTCAGGAAGAAATTCTGCGGAAGACCGAAATAGCACAGCCCGCGATCGGTGCAGTGAGCATGGCCATGCTGAACGTTCTGAAACGATTCGGGGTAAAACCTGATGCGGTTTGCGGCCACAGCTTTGGAGAGCTGACAGCTTTACATGCCGCCGGATGGATTGATCAGGAAACTCTTATTCATCTCTCCGTGTCACGCGGCCGTTACATGGCATCCTCTTCAACCGGCATCGGCGCCATGATGGCCGTGAAAGCACCCGTTGCTGAGCTCAAAAGCATAATTGACGATACACCCGTCATACTTGCAAACATAAACAGCCCGGATCAGGGCGTTCTATCCGGACCGAAAGAAGCGATAGATAAAGCGGAACAGATATGCAGGCAAAAGGGTTTTTCAACAAGGATTCTTCCCGTATCCGCCGCGTTTCACACAAAGCAGGTGAAAAACGCGCTCAAACCGTTCATGCAGACATTAAAAAATGTTTTAATCAGCCCGACCGAAATACCCGTTTTCTCAAATACAACAGGCAAACTCTATCCGACCGACCCCGAGAGCGTAAAAAGACTTCTCGGAGAGCAGCTTTTGAATCCTGTCAATTTCGCCGGTGAAATTGAAACCATGTATGAAAGCGGAATCAGGACATTTATCGAAGCGGGTCCGAAATCCGTTTTAACCGGACTGGTAAAATCAATACTTAAAGGCCGTGAATTTAACGCTGTATCCATGGACAGCTCTTCAGGCAGATTCTTCGGTGTGTTTGACCTTGCAAAGGTCATCTGCCGCATCGCTGCTGCCGGAAGCGGCATAAATCTTAATATGTGGGAAGATCCGCCCGGAAAGGCGGAAAATCGCCGGATGAGCGTTTCGATATCCGGAGCAAACTATGCCAGGCAAACAAAAGAACAAAGCGAAGAGAAATATAAACCGGAAAAAACGGATGACAAAAATACAAGAAAGCCTGAAATATCATCTTATGATCCTATGAGCACAACTAAAATACCATTTGAAAAAAGAAATAACCCCGAATTTTTTGAACAGGCGATGAGAGTAGTTCAGGAAGGGCTAAAATCCATGCAGAGTCTGCAGATGCAGACCGCTGAAACTCATAAGAAATTTCTGGAAACGCAGGCGGAGGCAGGCCGGGCGCTCCGGAAAATGATGGAGAGCACAAAACATCTTTTTGATTCGTCTATATCCGTAATCGGTGAATCAGGCACGATTATTGAAGCGGAAAAACGCATTGCCGGTATATATGAGAAGAGAGAGACCGATATAATACCTCCTGCAAATCCCGGTTACGGTGAGATCCCGAAGGCAGATTCATCCCTTTCAAAAGACCGGGAAATCAGTTCTTCCGGCCTGAAAGATAAAGATTCTTTTTCAGATAATAAAGGCGCTCCGGACGTCAAATCAATTCAAATAGAAAAAATCCTGTTGTCAACGGTAAGCCGTTTAACCGGCTACCCTGAAGAGACCCTTGCGCTTGACATGGATCTTGAAGCCGATCTCGGCATCGATTCGATAAAAAGGGTGGAGATCTTCTCCTGTCTTGAAGAAAACATGCCGGGCATAGTATCAATTCCACCTGAAATCATGGGTACCCTGAAAACTCTTGGAAAGATCATTGAATATCTCGAGAAATCGGGGGCAACGGCTGTTACAGCAGGCAGTCCCGACAGGTTTTCGGCAAGCCCTCCCCCTGCCCTGACCGGTGTTGCCGATAACTTATCCAAAACGGTATCGGTTGAAAGGAATATAGTTTCTATTACCGAAACACCTGTTCCGGCTACCGTCAGGACCGGTTTAAGAACCGGCAGATTTTTTATAACAGGTGAAGAAAACGGATTGTCCGAAGCTTTAGCCGGCGAACTCGAAGCTATGGGTATCGTGACCGAGCTGTTCTCTTTTTCCGAATTCATCAGAAAACAGGATCTGACGGACATTTGCGGACTTGTAATAGTTGCGGGAACCGGCTCGAATAATGAAACTTTACTGAAAAATGCTTTTCTCGCGGTAAAACATGCCGCAAACCACCTGCTCTCTTCCGGAAAAACCGGCAAACCGGTCTTTGCCGCCATAAGCCGTCTTGACGGATCATTCGGATTCAAAGGACGCGGGATAAGCAACCCTCTCCAGGGAGGCCTTGCTGGCCTTGTCAAGACTGCGTCGGCCGAATGGGACGGCGTCTTCTGCCGCGCAATAGATATTGATCCTGAATGGAAAGATAATGTTGAAATTGCAAGAGCGGTAGTTAATGAACTTATTAATACTAAGGCGGACGATTCTGTTGAAATCGGCCTTGAATCCGGAAAGCGTTACGTCCCCCGGTTAATGCCTTCTCCTTTTCCGGAAGGCCGGATTGATCTTTCCCCGGGAGATGTAGTAGTAGTTACCGGAGGAGCAAGAGGAATAACCGCTGCGGCTGCATGCGCCCTTTCTGAAGTTGTAAAACCCACACTCGTTCTTCTGGGAAGATCCCCGGAACCTTCACCCGAACCTTCATGGCTTAAAAACCTGGAAGATGAGGTACAGATAAAGAAGGCGATACATGCCAATGATTACAGAGGCAACAATGCTTCCCCTAAAGAGATTGAAAAAGCCTTCAAAAGATACATGTCCGGCAGAGAGATCGGCAGGAACCTTGAAAAGCTCAAAAAAGAATGCCGGAATGTCATCTATCGCTCTACCGATGTACGTGATTCCAATGCGGTATCGGCGATTATTGAGGAAGTCCGTTCAAAATTCGGCGGCATAACAACAATCATTCACGGAGCGGGAGTTCTTGAAGACCGCCTGATTGTCGATAAAACATTCGAGCAGTTTGAAAAAGTTTTTGACACCAAAGTAAAGGGGCTTACTTCTCTTCTCTCAGCCACAGAGAAAGATTCACTTAAGTACATCGTTATCTTTTCGTCCGTCACAGCCCGTATTGGAAATAAAGGACAGGCCGACTACGCAATGGCAAATGAGGCGTTGAACAAAATAGCCCAGCAGGAAGCGGTTTTACGGCCCGGTTGCCGGGTTATATCCATAAACTGGGGGCCCTGGGACGGCGGAATGGTTACCGGCGCCATAAAACGGGAATTCAATAAAAATAATATTAAACTTATTCCGATGGAAGAAGGCGCAAAATGCATGCTCCTTGAAATGATGGGGAATAAGAGCAACCCGGTGGAAGTTGTTATAGGATCATATTCACTCTCAGGTGAATTCAATAAAGCCGCGGCGCTGCAAAACGGAATCCTTAAAACAGCTGTTGATAAGCAGCATCTTTCTTTCAAGCGCGAGATCGATATTGAGAGTTATCCCGTTCTGGAATCGCATATTATCGGCGGCAAGCCGGTTGTCCCTTTCGCGCTGATGACGGAATGGCTGGGACACAGCGCTTTACATGAAAGCCCCGGACTTTTTCTTTATGGCCTTGATGACATACGCCTGTTAAAAGGCATAAGGCTTGATGACGGGAAAAAACTAATTCGTCTCATGGCCGGCAAGCCGGAGAAAAAAGATTCCTTCTTTGAAGTAAAAGTTGAGATAAGAAACGGCGTCAAGGACGGTGTGGAACTGATTCATACAAGAGCAAAAGCGATCCTGGCCGGTTCTCCCGCACTACCGCCCGTCTATAAAATTCCTGATAAGATTGCTTCCAAAACCTACAACCGGAGCATGGATGAGGTATATGGTGATATCCTTTTCCACGGTTCCGCGCTCCGCGGAATAAGAGAAATAGTCGGTTATTCTTCCGGAGGCATGGTGGCGCGCGTATCCCCTGCTCCGCTTCCGCAAAACTGGATAAAAGATCCTTTAAGAAAAAAATGGATAGCAGACCCTCTTGCGCTTGATTCGGCTTTCCAGATGGCTATTCTGTGGGGGTTTGAGGAAATGAAACGCCTGTCTCTTCCAAGCTATTGTAAATCCTATCGCCAGTATTACGACGCTTTCCCGGCCGAAGGAGTCACTGCAGTACTCGAAATAAGAGAAACCACAAAACACAGGATCATGTGCGACATTACATTCCTCGACGAGAAGAACCATGTGGTCGCTGCGTTAAACGGATATGAAGCAGTAATGGATGACTCCCTTCTCAAATCATTTAAACCGCCAAAATGAAAACTTATTATATACACCAGCCGCTGAACACGGAGATTACCTCTATCGGCGGCCACTACCTTATGATGAAAGAAACCCGTATTCCGGTAAATGGCCGTGTATTTTTATACGTAACCGGCTGCGCCGTGGCGGACACATCCTGCTGCGGCTCAGGCGGCTGTGCTTTCGCCAATGTTCCGGGATATATCCTGTGCTGGAAGGGGGAAAAAGACTTAAACGGCCTTTTCATCTCGGAAGTCGAGCATGTGACCGATATAAAAATTCAAAACGATATACGAGAAATCATCAGAAAAAATGAAGGCATAACTCAGGTTAACTTTTATGAATAAAGAAATCCGCCGGCTTAAATTTTCCTGTCACTCTCGCGAAAGCGGGAGTCCAGAACTAGTTTAAAAGACTGGATTCCCACCTTCGCGGGAATGACTTGAAATAGCATATTTGCTTTTTACGAGACCATTAAATCCGATAGGCACTTGAGAAATAAAAATATGCCGCATTAGTGCGACAGATTTTGAAGGAAATAGTCAATGATCAGAATTACAATTAAATGGCTCGCTCTTACCGCCGCTATAATGATAACCTCCTACCTTCTAGACGGAATAAGCGTAGACGGAATTTCATCGGCTTTTCTTGCCGCCGCAGTTCTCGGAATCTTGAATGTTTTCTTAAGACCGATTGCGCTGATTTTAACTCTTCCCGTAAATATTCTCAGTATCGGCCTTTTTACATTCGTTATAAATGCTTTCATGCTGATTATAACTTCCAAAATTATCCCCGGTTTTAATGTGAACGGATTCTGGACCGCCGTTATCGGTTCATTGCTCATCAGCATTGTAAGCTGGGCAATCAACATATTTGCCGCTGAAAAAGTGTCCGTAAATACAGTGAAAGGTAATTCAGATCCCGAATATATCGATCTTGAGAATAAAGGAAACGACAAATGGGAATAAACCGAAACACAGGGCTGATTAAAAACAGACATTTTTCTCTATGATTTATTTTTCCGTTTGCAAAATATATTATACTGTTTTTTTTCTTGACGTTTATCATAA
>CAZOEH010000175.1:0-1923 GCA_964578785.1 uncultured Desulfonema sp.
GTTCATCATCATTGAAAGGATTTTCAAAAAAATGGAAAGAACATTGTCTATAATAAAACCGGATGGAGTTTCACGGGGCCTTATAGGAGAAGTTATCTCGCGCTTTGAAAAAAAGAATATTAAAATCGTCGCCATGAAGATGATTCATATGACCAAAACAGAGGCTCAGGGTTTCTATGCCGTACATAAGGAGCGTCCTTTTTTCGGGAGCCTGACCGATTTCATGTCATCAGGCCCTGTCGTTGTTATGGCTCTTGAAGGAGAGAATGTCATTTCAAAGAACAGGGCGCTTATGGGGGCAACAAACTACAAAGAAGCGGCTCCCGGGACAATACGCGCCGATTATGCAACTGAGATAGAAAAAAATATCGTCCATGGTTCGGATTCCCCCCAATCCGCGGCCTTCGAAATCGGTTATTTTTTCAACAGTTTTGAAATTGCAGGCTGATGTCGGAAAGAGTAAATCCAGATAATATTTCAATCGTAATGGTCAGGCCCCGGTATCCTGAAAATATCGGGGCTGCCGCAAGAGCAATGTGCAACATGGGCATAAAAAAGCTTGTTGTAGTTGCTCCGGCAAATTATGACATCGAAAAAGTCAGGAAACTGGCAACCCATGCTGCTTCTGAAGTGGTTGATCAAATAGAAATATACGAACAACTAAAAGAAGCTCTTTCCCGGTATAACTATGTTGTCGGCACAACAGCCCGGCTCGGAGGCGAACGCAGATCAATATCATCTCCGCAGGTTGCGGCAAAAAATCTTGCAGCCATATCCCGGAAAAACAAAATCGCAGTTCTGTTCGGCCCTGAAGACAGGGGTCTATTAAATGATGATATCAGGCTCTGCCACGAGATTGTCAATATTCCGGCTTCGGATTTTTCCTCCCTGAATGTTTCCCAGGCCGTTCTGATAATCTGTTACGAACTTTTTCTTGCAGGCCTGGAAGAAAAACCAAAGTTTGTCCCCAGGCTTGCTACACGGCATGAGCTTGACGGAATGTACGACCAGTTAAAGGAAATTCTTGTCAGGATCAATTACATCAACACCGAGAATCCCGACTACTGGATGAACAAACTGCGCCTTTTTTTCACGCGCATGGAGCTCCGTGCAAGCGAAGTAAGCATCATAAGAGGCATATGCAGGCAGATCGATTGGTATGGCACTAGATTTCATAAAGAAGGCTGTGCCGGGGATAATAAAGTAAGTAAATAAGATGGACTCGAAAAAGTCCATCAACAGGCCGAGGGCGGTTAAGCCCCGGCCTGGGATGAGGGTGGAACCGTTTGAATTTACTTCAAGCGGCGGGAGAGTCCGCCTCAGGCGGATTTCCCGCCAAGTAAAAAGTCGTTTATTTTACTTTTTACGAAGGTATCAAAAAAGGATAGACATGAGACTTGTCAGATTTGGTGATAAAGGCAAAGAAAGGCCGGGCCTGCTTAAAAAGGGCGGGATGATCGTTGATTTGAAAAACATCTTTCCCGATATGCCGGATATCGGATATGAGTTTTTTAATAACGGCTGGATTAAAAAGGTAGCAGCCGTTGATGAAACGGGTATGAAAATGAACGTGCGGATCGGATGCCCGCTTTGCAGGCCATCAAAGATAATCTGCCTTGGCAAGAACTATACCGAGCATGCCAAAGAAGGCGGGTTTGACAGCCCGAAGAAACCCCTTCTTTTCTGCAAATCTCCAAATGCTTTAAACGGACCGTTTGATGATATTTTGCTTCCTGAAAGCAGCGGGCAGGTTGACTGGGAGGTCGAACTCGCCGTCATAATCGGACGGGAAGGGAAAAGGATAGGAAGAAAGGACGCCCACCTTTATATTGCCGGATATTCGGTTATGAATGACGTATCCGGAAGGCAGGCTCAGTTTGCGGATTCACAGTGGTACAGGGGTAAATCCTTCGATACTTTCGC
>CAZOEH010000175.1:2023-6300 GCA_964578785.1 uncultured Desulfonema sp.
GTTTCATAACAAACCGAACCGCTCTTCATAATTTTATCAATTATCTTGGAAAGCTGAATTACATTAAAAGGCTTCTGAATAAAACCGTAGCAGCCTTTTTTTATTATTTCCGATGCCTGCCCGCTGATGCTGTACCCGCTTGAAAGAAGAACCTTTACATCCGGATCTATCTCCTTAATTTTTTCGAACACGATGTTCCCGCTTAAATCCGGCATGATCATATCAAGTATGACCAGGTCTA
Source organism: uncultured Desulfonema sp. (assembly GCA_964578785.1). GTDB lineage: Bacteria > Desulfobacterota > Desulfobacteria > Desulfobacterales > RPRI01 > RPRI01. The sequence goes on from CAZOEH010000175.1 coordinate 2,265, forward strand.
TCTTCCCTCTGTTGAGTTTGTAAATTTCAAGAGCTTCCCTGCCTCCGTTTGCAAGAAGAACATCATATCCGAGTTTTTTTAGGATCTCTTTCCCGAGACTGATTATCATTTCCTCATCATCGACAAAAAGGATTATGCCGTTTCCTTTAATAATTTTTTCAACCGGCTGTATAGTCTCGTCTATTTCCTTCTTATCCGATACGGGCAGATATATGTTGAAGGTGGTCCCTTTCCCGATCTCACTGTATACATTTATAAATCCGCCGTGATTTTTTATGATGCCGTAGGCTGATGCCAGGCCAAGCCCGGTTCCTCTTCCCATCTCTTTTGTGGTAAAAAAAGGATCAAATATTCTCTGTCTGATGGCATCATCCATACCGACGCCGGTATCAGTTATTGAAATTCTTACATATCTGCCGGGAATGATCCTGTATGACTTTACATACCCTTCTTCAATTATGATGTTTTTCACATCGAGGTATAAATCACCTCCGGCCGGCATTGCCTGCCACGCATTTACATAGATATTCAAAAGCACCTGCTCTATCTGGCTCTGATCGACTTCAACGGCCCATATCCCTTCCTGGAAGCGGGTATTGATCCTTATCTCTTTCTTGGTGCGTCCGAACATTCCGGAGGTTTTTTCCACAAGTTCGTTCAGGTCTGTTGCTTTAACATGATATTTTCCTGACCTGGCAAAACCGAGGAGCTGCTTTGTGAGGTTTGAACCGCTTATGACATATTCCTCAATATTTTTAAGCTTTTCATAGTGCGGATCAGCAGGATCTATATCCATCAGAACTATGGAAGCATTGCCCTGTATGCCCATAAGAATATTGTTGATGTCATGGGCGATCCCGCCGGCAAGAGTTCCGATAGCCTCCATTTTCTGAGCCTGATAGAATTGCGATTCAAGCTTCTTTTTTTCATTTTCCGCCCGGATGCGCTCCGATACGTCCCGTATAAGTCCCCTGAATCCTGTTTTATTACCGTCCTGGTCTATTACAAGAAAAGTCGAAAGCTCAAGAAGCTTTGTGCTCCCGTCTTTTGCAATGATTTCGTAGTCGTTTATCTTCGACGGTTCGCCGGTATGATAAACCCTGTTAAATACATCGTACATTCTTTTCGCGGTTTCAGGAGTTGTGTAATCGCGGTTATTCATGCCTATCAGATTCTCAATGGGATATCCGAGCAGCTTGACTGCGGCATCATTAACAAAAGTTATATCACCCTTCGGGTTGACTTCATAGAAAACCTCTTCTATGTTCTCAAGTATCGACCTGTATTTGGTTTCGCTTTCACGAAGGGCGATTGCAGCTTTTTTCCGGTCTGTTATATCAAGTATCTGCGCTACAGTCCGTTTCTCACCGGTAAGAGACAATATTACTGTTGACGATATTTCAACAAAAATCTTAGCCTCATCCTTTCTTACAAGGCAGGCCTCATAACTGCTTGGAACAGGAGCTCCGCTCTGCCTTAACAGGTAGTTTTTATCAACGAGTTCCCTGCTGGATTGGTCGATATAAATCCTGAAATCCTGCCCGGTCATTTCATCTCTTGTAAAACCCAGGAGTTGGCAAATTTTGTCGTTTAAATATTCAAGCCTGTAGTTTTCATCGACAACAACTATTCCCTGATTGGAATTTTCAACTATGGAGCGGTAACGGTCTTCGCTGTCCATGAGAACTTTTTCGGCTTTGATCCTGTCCGAAATATTTATTACTACGCCCCTGAATCCTATATGCTTACCGTCCCGCATAATAGGCGCAATGCGAATAAGTGAAGGAAACGTGCTCTTATCTTTTCTTAAAGCGGTAAATTCGTTGCTTTCGGGCTTTTCACCTTTGAGCCTTAGTGTTGAGTTTCTTATGGCTCTTTCCCTTTCTTCCGGAATTACCATTTCGAAAGCGTTAAGTCCCTTTTTCAAATCATCTTCAGTGTATCCGAAATTTTTATAGGCGCTTTCGTTTACAAAAGTAAGACGGCCGTTTATATCCATTTCAAAGATGGATTCCGGCAGTAAATTCGTATGCTCCCTGAACCTTGCCTCGCTTTCCCGCAGTTCCTTATCAGCTTTCAGCAGGTTTGAATAAACGGAATTGAATTCTTTTGCCAGTTGACCGACTTCGTGCTTAGGATATTTTTTGTCGGTTTGTAACTTCCCCGATTTAATGATTTCGAGCAGATTGTTTAAGGGTTTAAAGGCCACCTGGATAATTAAGATTAAAATAACCGCACAAATTATGAAAGCAAAAATAAATCCATTTATTATAAAGGCCGTTTCCCTGTTTGCCTCTTTTATGATGTCCTCTTTCGGCTGGTGAACAACTACGTATAATCCTGCATCCATTACAGACCTGAATGCGGCGAGCCATGAGGTGTTATCATAGGTATATTCAGCAATTCCGTTTTGCCGGGCGAAGTTGCCGTGTGCGGTAATGAAATTCTTACCGATCGATTCAAGGTTTATCGCAGCTTTGGATTTATCCGGGAATACCATGACTCTCCCTTCGGCGGAAAGAATGTACGCGTAGCCTCTCATGCCAATTTTCGTATTGACTACACGGTTTAAAATATTTTTTTGCTGCGTCCCTGAATAAACTCCCATTATTAAGCCTTCCGGTTTTCCATCCGGAGCATATATGGGCGTAATGAAATAGCATTTAAGATCATCTTCAATCGGGCTGAATGCCCCTGAAAAATATATTTGAGTCTCCTTTAAAGGCTTCGGTTCTTCAATTTCCTGAGGCAGGTTATCTTTTCCGCGGGAAGAAAAATTGTCCGAATGGTATATGTTCTCTTTCCTTAAGTTAAAAACTGAAAAGCCGTCGAAAAAAAGCGACAGAGATCTTAAATTTATAAAAGTCCTTTCAATCCTTTTTTTATCCATAGAGGTTATATCAGGGTTTTTTGCTATATCTTCCAGCTCGCGGGCAGCCTCATCAAATGACATACCCAGCATTTCAGCAAGTTGCTGAGCTGTTTGCGCCTGAGAATCGCTTGCATCCGTCAGAACCTCTTTTTTTATGATCGGGACAATAAACAGAATCTGGCCCAAAAGAAGCAGGCCCATTATTACTGCAAGAACCGCAACCAGTTTCGTTTTAATGCTGTGAATATTAAACATATTTCCTGTTTGTAATTTCCTCTCCGGCCTGTTTTATATATAGCTGATATAGCTGCGAGCTTATATATTTATTTCGGCACAAAGTCAATTAAACTTAAATATTATCTTCCTGTTATCAGGCTGCTCTTGCAAACTGTTTATGAATTGGATATCTGTTAAAATATTACTCAGCAAAATTTCACTTCAGAAGTGTATAAAGGGGGAGAGCATGAATAACGATGATCCTTTTAAAATCAAACGTGATGCCCATATAGTATGGTTGACATTAAACAGGCCTGAAAAACTTAACGCTATGGGATTTGCCTTTTTCAGAGGGCTTACCGAAAATTTTGAGAAATTCAGCAAGGACCCTGATATCAGAACAATCATTATCAATGCAGAAGGAAAAGATTTTACGGCAGGGCTGGATCTTACGGAAGCCGGCTCCATGCTCGGCCAGGGTTCCGCCGATTCACGCGAAGCGCTGAGAGAGAAGATACTCGAACTTCAGGAAAGCGTTAATATTATTGAACGATGCCGTAAGCCCGTGATAGCGGCTGTTCACGGGCACTGCATCGGGGGCGGTGTTGATCTTCTGTGTGCCTGCGATATACGCATTGCGACAAAAGACGCCGTTTTCAGCATCCGGGAAACGAGAATCGCCATAATTGCCGATCTCGGCACCCTCCAGCGACTTCCTCACATAATCGGCGGGGGCAGGTTCAGGGAACTGGCTCTCACAGGACGGGATTTTACAGCCGATGAAGCCTTGAAAAATGGATTCATAACAAGTGTTTGTGAAGACAGAAAGGATCTTGAAAAGGAGGCCGAAAAAATTGCCGTGAGCATTGCGGAAAATCCGCCGCTGACGGTTCAGGGGGTAAAAGATGTCATCCTGTTCAGCAGGGATAACGGCATCTATCCGGGAAT
>CAZOEH010000176.1:0-6276 GCA_964578785.1 uncultured Desulfonema sp.
CATTTCTTTTCGTTCGGAATCAAGGAATTTTTTCAGAAGACTCATCAGGGTGGCGACTTCAATTGCGGGCCGCTGCCAGTTTTCGGTGGAAAACGCATAAAGGGTCAATACAGGAATTCCTATCTCACGGCAGGTTCTTACTATGCTTCTTACGGCTTCGGCTCCGGCCTGATGCCCCTTGATTCTATTCATTAACCGCTTTTCGGCCCAGCGCCCGTTGCCGTCCATTATTATGGCAACATGTCCGGGAAGTTTTGAAACATCAAGTTTATCTGTAACGGCAGGAGATACGCTAGAATTCAAGGATCTCTTTCTCTTTGTCTTTATAGATGTTGTCGACCAGTTTTATATGTTCATCCGTTATCTTCTGAATACGATCCTGGGCCTTGAAAGCATCATCTTCCGAAACCTCGCCGTCTTTTTTCAGGTCCTTGATGAGCTCATTTGAATCTCTCCTGATATTACGGACAGCAACTTTACAATCTTCACAGGTTTTATGCACTACTTTAACCAGCTTCTTCCTTCTGTCTTCGGTCAGTGGCGGAATAGAGATGCGAATAATTTTGCCGTCGCTTGAAGGAGTGAGGCCGAGGTCGGATTTCATTATGGCCTTTTCAATCTCTTTTATTACTGAAACATCCCAGGGCTGAACGGTTATAAGCCGGCTCTCAGGAACGGAAAGAGACGCAATCTGATTAAGCGGAGTGGGAGTTCCGTAATAATCAACCCTTATGCCGTCAAGAATCGACAGGGAAGCGCGTCCGGTTCTTACTCTTTTCAATTCATTCTGAAGGGCGGTAATCGACTTGCCCATACTATCTTTTGCTTCCTGGAATACAGGCTCAATCATGGACTTCACCTCATTTTTTGTGTAATAGACTCGTCATTATTAATATTGCGAGAGATCTTTGCATCAGTTCTAAAGCAGCGCCGGAATTTCTTCAAGCGAAAATGCGTGTGCCTATATCCTCACCGCATATGACTTTTCGTATGTTTCCCTTTTTTTTGAGATTGAAAACCGCAAGAGGCAGGTGATTATCCATGGCAAGGGAAATGGCCGTCATATCCATTACTTTAAGCTGTTTTTCAAGAACTTCCATGTATGTCACTCTTTTCAGAAATACGGCATCCTTGTTTATGACCGGATCGGAATCATAAAGCCCGTCAACCTTGGTGGCTTTAAGCAGAATCTCGGCATGAATCTCCTGCGCTCTAAGCACGGCTGCCGTATCAGTCGTAAAGTATGGATTGCCGGTTCCTGCTGCGAAAATTACTGCACGTCCTTTTTCAAGATGACGCACAGCCCTTCTGAGTATATAAGGTTCAGCGACTTCATGCATGGATATAGCGGTCTGGATACGCGTTGCAATGCCTTTTTTTTCAAGAGAATCCTGCAATGCCAGACTGTTTATTACGGTGGCGAGCATTCCCATATGATCCGCGGAACTCCGGTCCATTCCATAAGAACTGGCTGCAATCCCGCGGAAAATATTTCCTCCCCCGACAACAATAGCTATCTGTATCCCAAGATCGAATATCGACCTGATCTCCTCGGCAACATACTTAATAACATCCGGACTGATTCCGAAGCCCTGATCGCCCATCAGGGCTTCACCGCTTAATTTTAAAAGAACTCTTTTATATTGTGGAGGTGTCAATGTTTATGATTCTCCGATCTGAAAACGTACGAAACGTTTAATTGTGATATTCTCACCAATTTTTGCGATCAGGTTGCTTAGCAGGTCGGCAACCGTAATATTCGGGTCACGGACATACGCCTGATTCATAAGGCAGCTGTCTTTAAAAAACTTCTCAAGTTTTCCCTCAGCTATTTTTTCGACCATTTTTTCAGGTTTCCCCATTTCCCTGGCCTGGGCGCGGTATATCTCCATCTCCCTCTGGATAAGTTCCCGGGATACATCCTCCCTACTGATACCGACAGGACTGGTTGCAGCTATATGCATCGCAATATTTTTTGCAAACTCTTTAAAATCATCATTTTTTGCGACGAAATCGGTTTCACAGTTAATCTCAACAAGCACTCCGAGCTTTCCGCCCATATGTATGTAAGGCTGAATCGTCCCTTCAGACATAGCTCTTCCGGCCCTTTTGGCCGCTGTAGCAAGGCCTTTTTTCCTCAAATGATCTACAGCTTTATCCATGTCTCCTTCACATATGGTAAGAGCTTCTTTACAATCCATTATACCTGCACCGGTCTTTTCCCGGAGTTGTTTAACAGTTTCTGCACTGATTGCCATCTTCTAATCCTCCCGTTAAAAGCCATTACGAATTAACTGTTACTTTCCCGACCATTTCGTTACGGCTCCTTATGCCGTTCTTGTCATTTAAATGGTCCGGTTATTTTTTCAAACGGCTTATTATTTTTCTAAACGAATTCCCCATTGATATCTTCATAAAAAACCAGAAACAACATCTTATGAGTTCATCAACTATTCTTCGTTTTCAGTTTCTTCGGCTTCTTCAGGAGCCGCTCTTTTAATTATTTCAATAACCGGTCCATCCGAACCATTTGAAATAACTTTTCGCTCACCCGGTTTTAATTCCGGCTTAACACCGGCTGCTTCAACCGCATCGTCTTCTTTTTTATCTGATTCGGCCTGCCGTTTTTCATTCAGTCGTTTCTTACCTTCAATACATGCATTGGCTATCCTTGATGAAATAAGCCTTATTGAGCGTATTGCATCATCGTTTCCGGGTATAACATAATCAACATCATCCGGATCACAGTTGGTATCCACAATTGAGATAATTGGTATTCTCAAACGTTTGCCTTCCCGTATCGCTATGGCCTCATTTTTGGGATCAACAATGAATATGGCTCCGGGAAGTCCGTTCATACTGCGAATACCACCCAGGGTGCTGTCAAGCTTTACCCTCTCTTTTTCATGTTTCAATCTCTCTTTTTTAGGGAAAAGATTGATTGAACCGTCGTTTTGAATTGAATTAAGATAATTAAGCCGGTCGATGCCCTGCTTAATAGTCTGAAAATTTGTCAGCATCCCGCCAAGCCATCTGTTATGCACATAAAACATTTCACAGCGATTTGCCTCTTCATAAATCGACTCTTTTGCCTGTTTCTTTGTGCCGACAAAAAGAACCGATTTTCCGGTGGCGACAGTCTCAACTACAAAATCATATGCTGTTTTGAACATCCGGACGGTTTTTTGAAGATCTATGATATAAATCCCGTTTCTTGCCCCGAAAATATATGGTTTCATCTTGGGGTTCCACCGTTTTGTCTGATGACCGAAATGCACTCCTGCCTCAAGCAGTTCCTTCATTGTAAGATAACCCATTTAATTTCTCCCTTCCTTCTGGTTATGCCACCGCCCCATTCAACCCCGCTTTAGACTTTCACCTGTTGAAAGCACCATAAAGCAGGTCCAGAGACGTGTGTGTTATGATAAACTTAACGGTTATGTAAAAACATTCCGTCCACCTTGGGCGGAAATTTTTTACTTTGCCGTCCGAATTTTGACTTTCTACAAGTCCGTTAAATTTTCTTAAATAACAATATTATTTAATATCCGCAATAATTATTTTGGAAATTTACTCAGCAGTTATTATTAAGTTGGAAATTATTTACCGTGTTTTCCACCTATCAACGGGGTACTGGAAGTGCGGCAGGAAATAATTACGTAAAGTTATCCCGTTTATAGGGCTTATAATTTTGTTGCGCAAACAACTCTGTCGAAACCGCTGTAATCTTTTCTGAAGTAAGCCCGTTTATATTTTCCCGTTTCAATTATAATCTTTTCAACAGAGTCCTTCTGGTCATGCCCTATTTCAAGCAGCAGATTTCCTTCATTATTTAAAAACTGGTGCGCATGCTCTATAATGTGTCTTATATGTTCAAGGCCATCTTCCCCGCCGTCAAGCGCTTCTATCGGTTCAAATCTGTTTATCTCGGGCTGCAGATTTCTTATGTCATTTTTTCTGATATAAGGCGGGTTGGATATAATAATATCGAAAAAATTATCCTTTTCTCTCAGCGGCAAAAACCAGTTTCCGCAAAAAAAAGAAATTTTATCGTCAAAACTTAGCCGTTTTGCGTTTTTATTGGCAATACCGGCAGCCTTAATTGAAATATCCGAAGCAAAATATAGATGCCCGGGCTTTTGCGATGCAATCGCAAGAATTACAGCTCCCGAACCTGTGCCCATTTCCAAAATTCTTTTAGGAAGTAAGAGATTATTTTCTGCGTTTTTCCGGCAGGAAATAATCCCGTAAACTTCCTTACCCCGTTTATCGGGGTTAGGATTACACGGATGCTGTTTTGTCAAAACAGAAAGAGCTTCTTCAACAAGGCATTCTGTTTCAGGCCTTGGAATCAGAACATCCTGCGTTACCTCAAGCTCCATGCTCCAGAATTCCTTACAGCCCACAATATAAGATACCGGCTCTTTGTTTGTCCTTTTTTTTATTAACGATTTGAAAAGATCAAGTTCACTCCTGTTAAGGGGCTGATCGTGCCTAAGATAAAGATCGATTCTTTTTAATCCAAGAGTATGTGCAAGCAAAATTTCAGCAGTTGCTCTCGGACTGTCAATACCGTTTGATTTAAAATAAGCGGTGGTCCACTGAAGGAGTTTGATTATGGTCCATTCAGGCTCAGTTTGGTTTTGCTGATTCCTCATTCTGTAATGCCCGGGCCTGATAATAGGATGTTAATTCGCCGATTATTTCGTCAATATTACCCTGAAGAATAGATTCCAGCTTATATAGTGTGAGGCCTATCCTGTGGTCGGTAACGCGTGCCTGAGGGAAATTATAGGTTCTGATTCTTTCACTTCTGTCACCACTTCCTATTTGATTTTTTCGTTCCTCAGATCTTTTTTCATTCTGATCCTTTATCATACTGTCAAGAAGGCGGGCGCGCAAAACCTTCATGGCTCTACTTTTGTTTTTAAACTGGGATTTTGCATCCTGGCATGTGACAACCAGACCTGTTGGAAGATGGGTAATACGGACTGCGGAATCGGTAGTGTTTACACTCTGACCGCCGGGTCCGGTTGAACGGTATACATCAACTTTGATCTCACCGGGATCGATGTTGACTTCCACCTCTTCGGCTTCCGGCAAAACTGCAACTGTAACCGCTGAAGTATGTATTCTTCCCTGCGCCTCGGTTGCAGGAACACGCTGAACCCTGTGGGTTCCGCTTTCATATTTTAAGCAACTGTATGCCCCTTTGCCCTGAATCATGGCAATAATCTCTTTCAGACCGCCGACTCCGGTCGGATGGTGTGTCAAAACCTCAACTTTCCAGTTTTTATTTTCGGCATACCTGCTGTACATCCTGAAAAGGTCATTTACAAACAGGGCGGCTTCTTCTCCACCTGTTCCGGCTCTGATTTCAAGAATAATATTTTTATCGTCATTCCCATCTTTAGGGATAAGAAGTTTTCGAAGTTCCTTTTCCAGATTCTCCTTCTGAAGGGTAAGAGATTCTATTTCGTTGCGGGCAAGTTCTTTTATTTCAGGATCTCCATCCTTCAAAAGGCTCATGCTTTCTTCAATCTGTCCGGTAATTTGCTTATACTCTCTGAAAGCAGATACGATTTTAGATAACCCGGCATGTTCACGAACGGATTTCTGATATGCATCCCTGTCTCTGATTGTACCGGGATCGCTTAAGAGCGTTTCAAGTTCCATGAAACGCTCTTCTACTCCTTGAAGTTTATCGAACATACGTCCTTTATGGGTTCATCAAGCTTAAAAACGCCCCATAACACCATATGGGGCGTTTTTTTATTACTCGCAGTAAAACTTGTTATCCGTTATTAAATCTCCACCTCCCGGGCAGCGGGAAATGCGATAGCTGTTTCTTCTCAGAAAATAATCCTTATGATTACAGGATTTCTATTTGCTCTGATACTTTTCGTATTTCTTACGGAAACGCTCAATCCGGCCGGCAGTGTCTATAAGTTTCTGTTTACCTGTAAAAAAAGGATGGCATTTTGAGCAAATTTCAATTTTTATATCGGTTTTTGTTGAGCCCACTTCCATAACGTTACCGCATGCGCATGTAATTGTTGTGGCTACGTAATCCGGATGAATATCTTTTTTCATTTTTTATTGCTCCCTGTTATTTATTATTAAGACAGAAATATTTCCGGCATTTTTCTACCTCCCAAGGAGGGTATTGAAAAGAGCGGCAGGAAATAATTTCATAAACTTACTTATACCCCTCAAGGGGGTACTTAAAAGAGTCCCGTTCATCATTGTTATGCATTCATAGACTTTAAGAAGCTT
>CAZOEH010000177.1:0-6229 GCA_964578785.1 uncultured Desulfonema sp.
GGGCGTGGAAAGGAGCTAAAGTTTTCTCGCCGTATTTCTTGATGTGTTTCTGAATAAAATCCTCATAAACTTTGCCGAAAGCCTCAAAATCCGGGCTGGAATGGTACATGCCGACTGCTGTTTCTCCGGCGGCTTTGTAGAAATCAACCGAAAAAGCGCCGTCAGCGGACATCATAGCAACTTTCTCAAAACCGGAAACTTCTTTGACCTGGCGGGTAATGTGGCCGGCAGCAGCGACAAAGATTGGATAATAGATGAATTCCGGTTTGGCCGTGGCGATCTTGGTCAAAACCGGCTTCATATCCGTATCGGTCGGTGCAACGGCTTCCTGGGCAACTATTGTGCCGCCGTTTTTCTTAAAGGTTTCGGCAAATACGTTTGCCAATTGCTCGGCGTATACGCTGCCGTCATGGATTGTGGCCGCTTTTTTGACTTTCAGGCTTTTAAAGGCAAAATCGGCCGCTACTGCGCCCTGAACTTTGTCGTTATGGGCGGTCCGGAGATAGCCGTCATAGGTTGGGCCGCGTTTGGGGTCTGTTAAATAAGGAGCTGTGTTTGAAGGAGAAACGGTAGCAATACCGGCATTCCAGAGAATCGGTGCGCCGGGTTTGGCTTCGCTGGAGCAGTTGGAACCGACAGCAGCTACGATTGTAGGATCGGAAGCCAGCTTGGTAGCTGCAGCCTGCCCGCCTTCAGCATTGCAACCGGTGTCCTGACCATCCAGTTTAATTTTGTGGCCAAGCAGAGTGTTCTTAATATCATCGATTGCTATTTCGATACCCCTTTTGGTGTCAATGCCAAGGGTGGAATCCGGACCTGCCGTAACAAACCAGTAGGCAATGTGGATGGGTTCACCCGGTTTGATTGTCACTACTCCGAGGGGATCTGTAGGAGGAGCAGCAAAAACCATGGAAGCGGCCAAAAACGTGAACAATGCGACAACTAAAAACAATGAACGTTTCATACAAAACCTCCTTCTCTAATGTTGTTTGGCTTAAACACCGTGCCTGCCTTTATTACAGGCAGAGCACTTTCTCTGTTCAAAAATCAAAAAGCAGGAAAGAATATGTATCGGTTAGTATTCCATACGCCTGTGATCACAACATAACTATTTAATCCTTAAAATTAAAATGATTCCTCAACACGGTTTTAATCACGTAAAAACCGCCGGAAAATTGTATGGCGGATAATAATCAATGACTGAATCAGGGTCAAGAAAAAAACTCATTAATGTTTAAAATTACCACGGATACTTTTACCTTTGTATATATAGTCTTTTCTGCTATGTAATACAAGAAAAGTCTCGAATGCTCCCGGCACATAAACCATAAACTCCGCCTGCGGCGGAACCGCAGCAACCAGGAACCGAGAATCGTGAAACAGTTTGATCTTGCCAATGCCCCGCTTTACGGGGCCAACCTTATTGAAGCAGGCGCCGGGACCGGGAAAACCTACGCGATAGAAAGCCTCTTCTTAAGACTTATACTGGAAAAGAAGCTTACCGTTGACCAGATTCTTGTCGTAACCTTTACAAAAGCCGCAACAGAAGAGTTAAAAGAGAGGATCAGGAACAAGCTGATAAAAGCGAAAGATGCTTTTATACACGGGACAAAAAGCGACATCCTGATTAATTTACTTTATGAAAAGTATGACGATCATGCCCTTGCCGCCGGACTGATAAGGAAAGCTCTCACCGATTTCAATGATGCCGCTATTTTCACCATCCATGGTTTCTGCGCAAGGATTCTTTCCGAATACTCTTTTGAAACGGGCGCTCTTTTTGATACGGAGCTTGTGACTGATCAGACCGACCTGACGCAGGAGGTCGCCGAAGATTTCTGGCGTATCAGTTTATATGAAGCGGACCCCGAGTTTATAAGATATTCGTTAAAGAAGCTTAAAGGGCCGGGATTCTTTTCAAAACTGCTCTCAAAGCAGGTTTCGTCATGCAAATATATAATTCCGGAAATTGAAAAACCCGGTCTTGAAGCCCATCTTTACGATTACCGTAAACTTATTCAAAAAATAAGAGGCTTATGGGCTGTTTCAAAAGATGAAATTTCAAAATTGATGCGCGATCCGGCTTTAAAGGGAAATATATACGGAAATACTGAACCGGCTGATAACGGGATATCGGGAAGAGAGATAAAGATATCAGCCTTATGTTCAGAGATGGAGAGGTTCCTGGATGAGAGATCCGTCGGTTTTCCATTGTTTGATAAATTCGAGTATTTTACCGCTGAAAAAATAAAAAAATCGGTAAAGGCAAAGCAGAAAGCTTCGTCCCATCCGTTTTTTGATATATGTGACGGAATTGCGGAAAAGAGCAGGGAGATCGCGGCGGAATTTGAAAAATATATTCTTTATCTTAAAAGGGAATTCATAAGATTTGCAGGCAGAGAACTCGATAACCGTAAAAAAAACAAAAATATTCAATATTATGAAGATCTTCTGACAAAAGTAAGGGACGCGCTTGTAAATGAGAGCGGAAACCATGATCTTGCTTTAAGGATAAGGCAGAAATACCGGGCGGCCCTTATCGACGAGTTTCAGGATACCGACCCTGTTCAGTATGAAATATTTTCAAATCTCTTTGACTCAAAAGAAAGCGTCCTTTTTATTATAGGAGACCCCAAGCAGGCTATATACGGTTTCAGGGGTGCTGATATATTTTCATACATGAAAGCAGCCGCAAAGGCGGATTCAAAAAATACTCTGACCGAGAACTGGCGATCTGATCCGGGCCTTGTTGATGCCGTGAATGCTCTCTTTTCAGATGCAAAAAAACCGTTCGTATTTGATGAGATTTCTTTTACGCAAGGTGTTTCCGGGCAGGAGGAGAATCGCTCCTGCCGGCCTTTCTCCAGTGCCCCGTTGACTCTGTGGCATCTCTTCTCGGACATATATGCGGAAAAGAACAGGCCGATACCAAAAAAAGAGGCGGAGAAGATAATCTCCGAGTCTGTTGCGTCTGAAATTTTACGCCTGACGAAATCAGTCGGCGGTAAGGAGGCCGAAGATCGCGTCAGGGAAGGTGATATCGCGATCCTTGTAAGAACAAATGATCAGGCTCAGACGGTAAAGGAATCACTGCTGAAGAGAAAAATACCTTCCGTTATATACAGCCATGATAATGTTTTCGACTCAGGCGAGGCAACCCAGCTTGAAAGAGTGCTTGCGGCGGTTTTGGACCCGTCAAAAGTAAAAAAAATCAAGTCGGCCCTTGTAACCGATATAATCGGACTTTCCGGTAAGGATCTCGATTCCGCCAGCCAGGACCCTCTTCTATGGGACAGGCGTCAGGCTGTTTTTACTGATTGTTCCCATATCTGGAACAGGCATGGATTTATAGAGATGTTCCGCCATTTGATGAAAACGGAGAGGGTCATGGAACGGCTTGTGCAATTCCATGACGGGGAAAGGCGCGTGACCAATCTGCTCCATCTTTCCGAAATTCTGCACAGGGTATCGACCGAAAAATATCTTGGTATTACTGGAGTTTTAAGGTGGTTTTCCGAACAAAGAGATGATGTTTCGAGAGAAAGGCCCGAAGAGCATCTTCTCCGTCTCGAGAGCGATGACGAGGCCGTTAAAATAGTAACCATACATAAAAGCAAGGGACTGGAATTCCCGGTTGTTTTTTGTCCATTCAACTGGGGAGGCTCTGCTGTCAGGGGAGATGAAGTTCTTTTTCATGCCGGGGGAGAAGATAGAGATCAGATTCTGGATCTCGGGAGGGATGAAAGAAGCGTCATGTCTGCCGGGAAAGAGCTTCTATCAGAGAATATAAGACTTTTATATGTATCATTAACGAGGGCGAAAAAAAGATGTTATCTCGTCTGGGGGAGAATCAATTCAGCGGAAACGTCGGCTATGGCATATCTCTTCCATTATGCACGCAGCAGCGCATTTTCGGCTGATGAAGATATTGTAGCATCATTGAAAGATTATTTTACCGGCAATGATGATGCAGAACTGGTTAATGACCTGAATAACCTTGTAATAAGAGGAAACGGAGCCGTTGCCGTTTCGGTTCTTCCTGACCCTTGTAACGGAAAGCACGATATCCCGGAAGAGAGTGTTCAGCAGCTCTTTTGCAGAAATTTTACCGGAACGATAGATGATACCGTCAGGGTATCAAGCTATACATCACTTGCGGTAAAAAGCACCGCGCAAATTGATATGAAGGATGTTGATGCCGGAACCGCTGAAATCTTCAAAGAAGCGACGGATTCGCAGGAGTATCCACGGAAACCGGATATCTTTTCTTTCCCGAAAGGAGCCATGCCGGGGACTTTTTTTCATGACCTGTTTGAAAATATGGATTACTCGGGGTCCGGGCAGGTTTTGCGTGATAAGCTTGTTGAAGGCAAACTGGCGGAGTATGGTTTCGGAGGAATCTGGAAAGCTCCTTTATGCGATATGTTAGACAAGGTACTCGAAGCTTTGCTTATAGCGGAAAAAACCACCCTTAAATTGTCGGATATCGGTATTAAAAACCGGATCAATGAAATGGAGTTTTACTATCCGCTGAAAATGATAGCCCCGCAGACGATTAAAAAAATATTTCATGTCTCCGGAGGGGCCAATGCCGGCGGCAATTATCATGGCTGGACCGATAACCTTGTTTTTGCTCCTGCAAAGGGTTTCATGAAGGGTTATATCGATATGGTATTTCATCATGAAGGAAGGTTCTTTCTTGTAGACTGGAAATCGAATTATCTGGGAAACAGCCCGGAAGATTACGGGAAGGGCATTCTTTACGCTGCTATGGAAAAGGAATCGTATATACTTCAGTATCATTTGTACACGCTCGCGCTTCATCAGTATCTGCGGTTGAAAAATACGGGTTATAAATACAGGGAGTCTTTCGGCGGGGTATTCTACATATTCATCAGGGGAGTCGATGATTCGAAATCTCCGGGCTCCGGCATATATTATGATCTGCCTGATATCGCTCTGATCAACAGTCTTGGAAAGGCGCTTATACCGGGTTATGAATAAATAACCAGGGTTCAAGGATTCAGGGATTCAAGGGTTCAGGGGGTAGATGGATCGGGGGTCAGGGATCGGTGAACAGGAACAAGGGGAAGGGAACAAGGTTAAAAGAAAGAAACCGGAAACTACAAACCAGAAACCAGAAACCGATATTATAAGTCATACATTAATAACAGCTATATAACATATTTATATAATAATATTATGCTGACATATATTGACCTTCATTTCGGACGCTTCATAAACAGGATTGCAGGAGGCGGCGACCCGGATATTTTTCTTGCTGCCGCCCTTGTAAGCAATGCGGCAGGAAACGGTGATGTTTGCCTTGATCTTGAATCATTTGCCCGGAAAGTGATTTCTGAAGAAGATGATAAGAGTAAACCGGTTGTTTGTCCCCCTCTAGATCTCTGGCTTGAAAAACTGGGAAGAGCGGATGTTGTGGGCAGGCCGGGTGATTACCGCCCACTGGTTCTCGACGGGAAAAACAGACTGTATATGTACAGGTACTGGAATTATGAAAAGAGACTTTCCGATTCGATAAAGCTGCGGGCGGCGGATGATATCGAAGGCATCGATATCGGTCTGTTGCAGAATTCTCTGGAAAGGTTATTTCCGGATAATAAGGATGAAGGTGTGAATCTGCAGAAGATTGCGGCGGTCACATCGGTGTTCAAACGGTTTTGTGTTATCTCCGGAGGTCCGGGAACCGGCAAAACGACAACAATCGGGAAAATTCTTGCTCTGCTGGCGGAAGTTGAACCGGGCAGGAAGCTTAAAGTTTATTTATCTGCTCCCACAGGAAAAGCCGCCGCTAAACTGAGCGAATCGATCCGCAGCACCAGGGTCAATATCAATTGCAGTGAGACCGTAAAAAGCATGATGCCTGAAAACGCATACACTATCCATCGCATGCTTAAAACAATTCCGGGGTCATCGGACTTTTACCATAATGCCGGCAATCAGCTTCCGGCGGATGTTGTCGTGGTGGATGAGGCCTCAATGGTTGATCTTGCATTGCTGGCAAAGCTAGTTGAGGCTGTGCCCGCCAGGGCAAGACTCATCCTAGTGGGAGACAAGGATCAGCTTGCATCGGTTGAGGCCGGATCGGTCATGGGTGATATCTGCAACAGGGGAGATTTGCCCGGGTGTTCCGGAAAATCATATCAGGTTTTGAACGGCGGAATCGGAACTACGGATGAACATACACTATCCGGGAAACCTGTTTTGT
>CAZOEH010000178.1:0-6199 GCA_964578785.1 uncultured Desulfonema sp.
TTATTTCAATTCAAGGATCGAAGATGCTGCACTCTCAATCGAAAAATACGCAACCAGCCTGGAAATTGTCTATAAAAAGCTGGTTCAGTATACGGATAATGATGAGGAGACAGTAAATTGAAATTGAATATATTCTCCGCCCGGAAATCCCGCATTGAAATGGTGCCGCTGATAGACACGGTTTTTCTTATTATGGTCTTTTTCGTATATTCCATGCTCTCAATGGCGGTGCACCGGGGGTTGCCGGTTTTACTTCCCTCTTCCTCGGAATCAGGCATTGAAAAAAATCTGATACTGTCGGTAACCGTTAAAACCGACGGATCCGTTTATGTCGACAGGGAAAAAGTGTTTCCCGGTGATCTTTCTGCGGCATTAAAACATAAAGCAGGCAAGGAAAAACAGACGGGAGTGCTGCTTTTTGCCGACAGCAGCCTTTCATATCAGAAACTTTTCAGTGTTCTGGATCAGATAAGAAATGCAGGAATAAGCCATATTTCACTCCAGGCGGAGGCCGGCCTCAGAAGGTGAAACGTTTACTCTTTTCAATAGCCCTGGCTCTTGCCGTTCACGGGCTGATATTTTATTTCAATGGGAAATGGCTTATAACCAGGCCGCATCATCAGGTCAGGCCCCCTCAGGTTATAATATCTTTATCTTCTCTTCCATTACCCGCTGTCTCAACTGATTCACGGCCGCTCCATCTCCCCGGAAAAAAAGCGGAAGATATTCCGGGAAAACCCCTCAATGCCGGAAAGGTTCCGGAGCCTCCGGACGGGAGACCGGAGAGTACAGACGCTTCTGTTCAGAAGGATATCATACCGGCATCCGGCGTAATTGAATCGGATGTCCTTAAAGATATATCGCCTTCTTCAGCAGCCGGTAAAGAATATACGGAAGGCGATCCGAAAAACAGGCCCGAAGTATTTAAACAGGCACTTGATCACCCCGCGGGTGAGATGCAGCCCGGCTCTCAGTTTGTAAAAGAAGCCGTTCCTCTCTATAAAGAGAATCCGTCTCCTGTCTATCCGCTGCAGGCGAAAAAAAGGGGTCACGAGGGGACCGTTATTCTTGAAATTATAGTCACAAAAGAGGGCCGGGCCGGAAAAGTAAGCGTTTTTCAATCCAGCCGTTACCCGCTTCTGGATCAGGCTGCCGTATCATCCGTCGAAAAGTGGCGTTTTGAGCCCGGAAAAAGAGGCGATAAAAAGGTGGATATGCAGGTAAAGATCCCTGTCCGTTTTCAGCTTGAAGTGGATTGATATTTATTGCTATTAAGTTCTTCTTTTGATAATTAAGTTCCCGCCTATCTAAATCACATGAACCTGCATTGATATCTCATAAAGGGACGGAGCACATGGACATAAATACTCACAGAAAAATCGACATGAGTCTGTGCGGCAAACCTCTTGAAACCGGTGAAGGTTTAAGCAGAGTTGAACTTCTTCTGACGGATAATATGGCAGCGGATGAATCCGGGCTTGTCCACGGCGGATTCGTATTCGGCCTTGCCGATTATGCGGCGATGATTGCTGTGAACCACCCCAATGTAGTTCTCGGTTCCGCAGATGTAAAATTCTTAAAACCCCTTAAAAAAGGCGACACCGTTGTTGCGGATGCGAGAACTGAAAACATATCCGGAAAAAAACATACTGTCCGTGTAACAGTTGAAAAAAATAATATAAAGGTTTTCGAAGGCGCTTTCATATGTTTTGTTTTGGATAAACATGTGTTATCAGCCTGAAACAGTTACAGAAGCAGTAAATAAGGATGCTGAGGAGGGAAAAATGAAACACAAAGTTCTGATTATGCGATGCGACGGGTATGATCCGGATAAGATCGCGGGCATCGTTAAAGAGGGCATGAAAGCGCTTTCAGTGAAACCTTCGGGAAGAATTCTCCTTAAACCGAATGTGGTACTGGCGCATCAGGAACTGTTTCCCCATGCATTTACGCGCAAGGAGTTTCTGGACGGTGTGATTTCAGCTACAAAGGCCATGGCTGAAGATGTTACGGAAATAGCCGTCGGGGAGCGATCCGGGATCACTATTCCGACGCGGTATAATTTCAAAAACGCCGGGTATTTAGATGTCATCAAAAAGCACGGAATCAAGACCCATTATTTTGACGAGGTCAAACAAGTCCCGGTCACGTTGAAAAGAAAAGAAAGACTGCGGGACACGATCTTTGTGCCGAAACCTGTTGCGGAGGCCGATTTTCTCATCAATCTGCCTAAATTCAAAGGCCACCCGTGGTGCAGGCTTACACTGAGTCTCAAGAACTTTATCGGCATTCAGGATGACCGGCACCGGCTGGTGGATCACAACAGTTTTCTGGAGCGTAAGATTGCAGATCTTCAGGAGGTGATTCAGCCGAAATTCATCGCCATAGATGCCATCACAGCCGGACAGAAAATGATGCTTACCCCCACTCCTTTCAACATGGGAGCCATTGTAATGGGAACCAATTCGTGCGCAGTGGATACGGTTTGCTGCCACATGGTGCACGTGGAACCGAAGGATCTGCTTCATTTAAAACATACTTCCGAAAGAGGATTCGGTCCCATGAACCTGGATGAAATAGATGTCGCCGGAGATTATCCCCTCGAAGAGGTTCGGAAAAAAACCCGGGATTTTCAATTCTGCATGGAGAATATCGAACATTACTTCGGAAAAGAGAGCAATTTAAGATGCAGGGTAGGGGCATTTCCTGAAGCGCACTCCGCTGACTATTGCTGGGGAGGCTGTCCGGGATCCCTCCAGGAGGCAATGCACATTTTCAGGGCTTTTTCCCCGGATGTTGAAAAGGAGATGGAAAAAATTCTGTATGTGGTGGGCCGGGTAGAAGGTCCGCTGGACCTCAGGGAAGGCGAGAAGGTGATATTTGCCGGAGACTGTACCAGCTGGAAGGGAAAAATTGACGGCAAAGATGTCGTTATCGGAAGCGGCTACAAAACGACACGGGAAGTTAATGAAAAGAAAACCAAATCAAACGACATGCTTTTTAAGACAACCAAAACGCTCTGGAGTTGTTTGAAAAACAGAAACTCACGTTATGTGCATGTAAAAGGATGCCCTATTTCCGTGGCAGACCATGTCCATTATATTTCTGCAGCCGCAAAAATCAAAAATGTCAATTTTGACAACAGGCTTCTCCTTCCCGTTAATATTGCCTATTGGCAAATGCGCGCTAACCGCTTCCTGAGCCGGTTTTCCGGATAGCGGGTTCGTATGCCGGGTTTGAAAATTTATACAGGCAACCGCCTGGAAATACTTGCCGGAAAACTTGCAGGGATCATCGGAAGGCCGGTTCCCGGCCTATCCGCTTTTCCACTTTCCCGGGATATAATCATTGTTCAGAGCAAGGGCATGGAGCGGTGGATTTCCATGGAGCTTGCAAAGCTAAACGGGATTTGCGCGAATTGCGTATTTCCTTTTCCGAATTCCTTTCTTGATGAAGTTCTTAAGCGTTTCTTTCCGGATATGCCTGATTCTTCACTTTTTGAACCGGGCGTAATGACATTCAGGCTTATGAATATACTTCCCGCCCGTTTCGGTAAGGCCGGTTTTGAAAGTTTGACCGGATATCTTAAAGACGACACTGACAAGTTGAAGCTCTTTCAGCTTTCTGAAAGGATATCCGGATTATTCGACCAGTACATTCTTTTCAGACCTGACATGATTTTTCTCTGGGATGAGGGAAGAGAAGACAAAGAAGAACCCCACACGTGGCAGGCGGAACTCTGGCGCGAACTTGCACGCGGAAATGAAAAATATCACAAGGCTCATCTGCAGAGAGCGCTGATCCGTAAAATCAGAAGTCCCGAACCGGTCCCTGAAAGTTTACCCGGGCGGATATCCGTTTTCGGAATATCATCCCTTCCGCGTTTTCATATGCAGGTTATCGAAGAGTTATCCCGTATTATTGAGGTCAATATGTTCCTTTTGAATCCGTGCAGGGAATACTGGGCGGACACGCTTACGGAGAGGGAAGCGGGAAGGATAAAGGCCGGATACGGCCTGAAATTGGCCGATGAAGAGGATCTTCACCTTGAAGGAGGGAATCGCCTGCTATCATCCATGGGAGAGCTCGGCAGGACATTCTTCGGATATGTAATTTCAGCGGAGCATGAGCTCATTGAAGAGTTTGAAGAAGAGGAATGCCGCGATCTGCTGTCGTGCATTCAGTCGGATATTTTGAATTTAAACGACAGAACCATTAAGGATGAACCCTGCTTCCCGGTTTCCGAAGCGCCTGATTCTTCGTTGCAGTTTCATTCATGCCACAGCCCGGTGAGAGAAGCTGAAGCGCTCTATGATAATCTTCTCGCTATGTTTGAAGATGACCCCGAACTTCTTCCCAATGATATCATCGTTATGGCTCCGGATATAGGGCTTTATGCTCCTTTAATTCATGCCGTGTTCGATTCGCAGGGAAACGGCGAACCGCGCATCCCGTTTTCGGTTTCGGACAGAAGCGTAAGAAAAGAGAACGGCGTGTTTGACGGTTTCATGTCGATACTCGATCTGAAGAAAAACAGGTACAGGGTTTCGCAGGTCATATCCCTATTGGATTATCCGGGCATAAAAGAAAGATTCGGATTATCGGAAAGTGATATCGGAAAGATCAGAAGCTGGGTTAAGGATGCCCGCATCAGGTGGGGGTTCGACGGGGCTGAAAAAACCGCTCTGGGACTTCCCGGAATTAATGAGAACACCTGGAAAGCCGGGATGGAAAGAATGCTACTCGGTTACGCCATGCCCCGCGAAGACGGAAAGATGTTTTCAGGAATTCTTCCCTTTGACGGAATTGAAGGCACCGATGCGCAGGTTCTCGGAAGATTCCTTGAATTTCTCGAAAAGATATTTATTTCAGCGGGATCGCTTGAAGGTCTCCGGACAATTAATGAATGGCATTCCGTTCTGACGGGAATCCTTGACGATTTTTTTATTTCAAATGATGAAACCGGGCGGCATGTGCAGTCTGTCCGGAAAGTAATCTCCCGCATGCTGAATAATTCCGAAATGTCAGGCTATGACGGTGAACCGGGACTGGATCTTGTAAAGTATTGCATAAAGAAAGATCTGGAGCATGAAAGCAGCGTTTCGGGATTTATGTCCGGAGGAGTTACTTTCTGTTCGATGCTGCCCATGAGAAGCATTCCCTTCAAGGTGATATGCCTTATCGGCATGAACAACGACGTTTTTCCAGGAAATCCCGGTTCATATGGATTCGATCTTATGGCAAAAAATCCGAGACCGGGAGACAGGTCTAAGAAAAACGACGATAAATATATTTTTCTTGAGGCTCTTATATCCGCCAGAAAAATATTTTATGTAAGTTATGTCGGGCAAAGCATTCAGGATAATACACCGGTGCCGCCTTCCGTTCTTGTGAGCGAACTTCTTGATTATGTCAGGGAGGGATTCGGATTCAGTCCGGAGCAAATGATAACCGGTCATAAACTCCAGGCCTTTTCTCCGGGATATTTCAACGATAACGGAAAGCTGTTCAGTTACTCGGCTGAGAACATGCTTGCTGCGCAGAGATTGAGTGAAAGCCGGTATAAATCCGCAGACCGCACACCTTTCATTACGGATAAGCTTACTGCTCCTTCCGATGAATGGAATATAATAAACATTGAATCATTATGCGGCTTTTTCATGAACCCCGCAAAGTATCTTCTTACGAAAAGACTCGGGATATATCTTGAAGAAAAGGATGACCTTTTATCCGACAGGGAGGATTTCGACTTAAGCGCTCTTGACAGGTATCTTGTCAATCAGGATCTCGTATCGGATATAAAAGACGGTGAAGCAGCCGGCGATTACCGCCTCAGCGTGTACAGGTCGGAAGGAAGGCTTCCTCACGGGAAAGCAGGCGGGATGCTTCTCAACGAATCCGGCATTGATGCGGGTCTTTTTGTAAAAAAACTGGATCAATATACAAAAGGCGGCAAGCCCGGTTCATATGACCTGGATATGACGATAAACGGCTTTTCATTGACCGGCAGGCTCACAAACATTTATGCGGGTGGAATGCTCGGCTTCAGGTATGCTGCGATGAAGGCGAAGGATATTTTAAGGGCATGGATATATCATCTCGCATTATCTTCCCACCGTGACAATGGCTTGCTTTCAAATACTTATCTTGTCTGCATGGATAAGGCCGTAAAATTCAGTCCTGTCGAAAATAGCGGTGA
>CAZOEH010000179.1:0-6198 GCA_964578785.1 uncultured Desulfonema sp.
TCTGTTCGTAATCGGCGCCGCGAAATTGCGGATCATTCACAATCGCCAGCCTGTAAACGCTCAGGATATCATCGGCAGGAAGAGATGAGGCGGCCTGGGCCGAACAGGATAAACCGCAAATCAGAAAAGCCAGAATAAGTTTTTTGCAAAGTGGAATCATGAAATGAGATATTCTCCTTTCAAATTAAGGAATTATAGCAAATAAAAGGCTCCTCTGCGAAAAGTCGTTCATAGATATAACACCTGATTTTATTTTTATAAAGATATATTCCTTATAGTCGTAAAAAGTCTTAAACCCGAGACTCAGGTGAAAATAACTACGGATATATCTATCTTAAATAACATAATATTTATGATGTTTAAGTATGCGCTCCGCTGGGATTTATCCTCTCTTTTTCCTCCCCTTTTTCAGCGGCCTGCCGATACGGCGGTTCAAAATCGCACCCAGTTCATTCATATCGGCAAAAGACTCGCGCTCTCCGGAGCCGTCCATCGCTTCCGCCAGTCCGGTGATTTTAGTGCAATCATCCGTATTTACTCTGTATACACGGATAATATAGCTGTCTAAAGTTGAGTGTTCAGTCATAACGATAAATACATACCACTGAGTTACCCACAGATGACTCACAGATTGAGATAAAATGAATAAAAATTAATGGTGGTGTTACTGTTTTTGAAGTGTGGATGAATAGACGGCCCGGGTCTCAGCGGAAGGATCTACTCCGAGATTATCCTGAAGCAGACTGCGGCAGCGGTTGTACGTCTTGATTGCCTCGGCTTTGTTGCCGAGTTTCTGATAACAGACCATGAGACGCTGATAAAACGGTTCGGCAAGATTATCCGTATCAACTCCCTGCAGATAACTTTCCACAGCTTTTTCCCATAGTCCGTTCCGTTCGTAATGATCTCCGGCTGTTATAAGTATACGGAGCAGCCCGCTTTTCAGCATTTCGCGTCTGGATAAGACCCATGGCAGGTTATTGTCTGAAGGAAGGAAGGGTCCTTTATACAGGCCGACGGCCTTTTCGCAGAGTTGCGCGGCCTGATCAGCCTGGGATTTCCTGATCTTTCCGAAAATACGCTCCTCTACAAGGCTGTCCACCCAACAGCGGAGCGGATCCAGACTCAGCTGTCCCGCGCTGTATCTGACAAAGTTTTCTCCGCCCAGCAGCCGGCGCAAACGGCTCAACGTCATTTCGAAGGACTTTTGTGCAAGGCTGCCGTCTGAATCCGGCCAGAGGGCATCGGTCAGGCGTTCGCCCGGGACATTCATGCCGCCGAGGGCAATGATGGCCTTGAGCATTTCAAGCGGTTTTTTCTGCACCTTCCCGGCGAAGAGAAGCGGCTCATCATCTTTGAGAACTTCAAATCTCCCGAGCGTGTAGATTTTTACAGGATACGGCCAGTCTTCAAGGTAAGATGCCGAATCCGCGAAACTGAAGGGCGCAGGAGGAGGTAGTTCCAGTTTTCTGATGAGCCCCTTCACATATTCCCTCTCTATTCCTTCCTCCAGCGCCTTTACGTAAAGGAACCGCATGACCGGAGGCTGATAGAATTCAAGATGTACATACCCGCGTTTCCTGCCCAGCGTCAATCCGCGGCGAAGCGACAAAAGCCCTTCCGTTTCTCTTCCTTCCTGCAAAAGGAAATAGGCGGCGATTAAAAGACTGTACCACTCCAGCACATGGCTCTTCATGCTCAGGCTTATCCGGTGGGCAGTCTTAATAAGGGTCTTTGCCTCCTTCGGGCGGTCCTGCAGAAATGCCACCTGCGCCATGCCGATATGCCACAATGCTCTGTAGTAGGGAGTGCCCATTCTTGCCGTTTTCGCGGAGATTGTTTCCATATGCCCGGCGGCAAGGGATATGTTCCCCTTAAGGATCGCATACCAGGCTGAGTTGATGTGATAGAAGAAAAGGTCCAGTGTCTTTGACATGGCAAGAAGAGCTGTCAGCTGTTTTTTCAGCGATTCCTCCGCCGTCTCCATATTTCCGGGAGCCATTTCCGCGGCCGCCCTGAAGCCCCATAACAGGGAATCAAAGACATGCGCTCCGCTCTTTTCGGAGATATCCAGCCCCTCTGACAGAGTATTCAGGGCGGAGTCATATTGAGCGGTTATCCAGTAATGAATACCCTTCATAAGTTTTATCCGGATGACGGTAAAGGGAGATGGTTTACGATAACGGATTTCAGCCTCAGCCCTTTCCAGCAGTACGGCATTCCTGTCATACTCTCCTTTCCAGAGATAATAGAGGCTCATGCAAAATGCGGTATCCATCTGGATATCAACGGATGGGTTCTCCTGCAGAAGACCGGACACGCGCTCCTGCCATTTCAGCACCCATTCCGGATTGTCTGTTTTTCTCAGAGTAAGAGATATCAGCATTCTGGATGATGCGATGAGATCCGTTTCCTTTGAGGGAAAGACGGGATACGCTGCTCTCAGTTCGTCGAAGACAGCGATGCATTTGTCAAGGCGCGCCCACTCATCAAGCTCAAAGGTATAGGTGTCTACGATACCTGCCCATGAAAGATATATGCCGGATAAGTCACCGGCAGCCCTGAACGGTTCAAATGCCTTCTCAAGATACCTTCTTGTGCGGGGTATATCGAACGGAAAGGAGCACATCCCCGCCCAGTACAGAAGCCACGGATTATTATCCGCCAACTCACCGGTGATACCTGCTATCCATTCTTCAACCGTCTTATTTCTTCCCTGTATCAGGAGTTCCCGGGCATACTTTATTACCATGCGGGCGAGCGCATCCCGGTCTCCAGCATCCCTGTAAAGCCTTGCCGCGTCTTCGATCTGTCCGGATTGCTCAAGGAGCAGTGCGGCCTTTCTCTGCATGACGGACAATTCATCAGGAGTATATTTAGTCTTCGCCCTGTTCAGGAGAAAATCCCTGAATAACGGATGATACTGATAATCCTGTCCGTTCCCGGAGAGTCTTTCCGTAAAATAATTATGGCGGTTCAGTTCCGAGAGTATCTGACCCGCATTACCGGTTCCTGTCAGTTTCTCAGTCAGCGGGACGCTGAGAATATTCAAAAATGCGGTCTTCAGCAGGAACTCCTGCACCCCTTTATCGGTCTTGTCGAATATCTCTCCGGCAAAATAATCGAATACTCTCTCATACGTAAAATCCTCTGCCGATACAGCGCCCGTAACTTTGAGCTTCGCCCTCTCGAGCATCAGGATTATCCCCGCTGCCCACCCTTCTGTTTTTTCATACATCTCTTTTATGTATTTATTGCCCGGCTTTGGAATGTACCGTTGAACAAGTTCCGCCAATTCTTCAAATGTAAAACGAATATCGTTGTATTCAAGCAGATTTATCTGATCATTTGCATGCAGCCGGGCTAACGCGGACGGCGGATCGGTGCGGCTTATAACCACGATACGGATCCCTTCGGGAATCATATCAAAACCGCCGGCCATCATGTCATGAAACAAAGAGCCGGGAGGCATATCCTGATAGTTGTCAAAGACGATGATAAAACCCTTGCGCTTAACCGGTGATGCGTCCCTGGGTATAAGACGGCTATAGAGTTTCTCGAAATATCTTCTGGTAAATGCGGGAATGCCGGCAAGATATTCCGGCGTCAGAAGCGGAAGAGAGCTCTTATCCTGCGGTGCGGCCTTCTTTGCAGCCAGCCCCATGTAGTAGAAGAATGTTGGGAGGTCCGAGTCTCTTTCATCACATCGATACCAGATGCATGGGCGTTTCCGTGATTCCAGATAGCTTGAAATAAGAATCGTCTTTCCGGAACCGGCCGGTGAGGATATCCAGACGACAGGCTTTTTCATCTTTGCATCCAGCAGGCTGAAAAGCCTCTTCCGTTGAATCCCTCCGGAAAGACTTGGCCGTGTTATTTTGACCGGTACCGTTTTTTCCACTCTCATATCCTATAAAACCCGTTTGAGCATGGCATTAATCTCTCAGTACATACAGCCTGTTATGTGCAACAAATATCTAATTATAATATCGAATTACAACAATTGATAAATTAACGCAAATAAAAATAATCCGATATACGGCGGCCTCAGGAGTTAAGTTATATCGGGAAAAACGATTCAGGGAAACACCTTTTTATCGTCTTTTCTGTGAGAAATGACCTTATACGGATCATTTCAGATCGAGACATGAAACGCAAGGAAAGAAAGGCGTATAAATACTATTGAAGGGTGTTGAGGCATTAAGATCTCGGGAGGGACAATAAAGGGCCTCCTACTGAACTTAAAACTCCGGATAATGGATGATTGGCAGCGCTGCATAACTCATATTCATCCTTAATCTATCATCTGATAAATTAATCATTGCACACCGGCGGCCGATATCAACTCTCCAATGAAATGACCCACAACCACTTTGCTTTGGATACGAACCGGAATGCGTTTTTCATCCGCAGTCACCCAGAGTTGGATTTTAGCGCCCTGGCTCTTCTTGAACACGCCGCCGATATGATTCATTTCAGGTTCGACCCGGTAAGTATCATATATTCGGCCGTTGAGCAGTTTAATGGTTTCCCGCGCCACTACCTTCAGGCGGCCAATGACATTCTTCCGGCCGTCGGTAATGGGTCGTTTCAACAGGTCGCCGGTGTCAAACGCCATGGTGCGGGTAAAATAGAAGGCCGAAAGAGGATCAAAGCTGCCATCAAGCAGGGAGATCGGATCTTTTTTTTCCCCGTAGTTGGAATAGTGCGCCCGGTTGTTATTCCAATCAAACTCGATGACTTCATTTTTCTCATGTCTTCCCTCGCGCTGGTTTTTTGCATATCGCACCGAGCATGTCATTTCCATATTGGCAAAGGCATCGATACGATCTCTGACTTTATAGAAGATATCGAGAAAGGCGTTGGATTCAGCAGTCATGACAAAATGGTAGGCTTGCCGGCCGTTGATGGTTTTCACCGGCAAAACCTCCAGCCAGGCTGACCCGGCAGGCACATTTTCCCAGCGCAGTTGATATTCAAGTTTTTCTCCCGGAACAAAGGGGATATCTTTGGGATTGGCCGACAGAGGTGTGAAATTCACGCAGAGCAGGAGAATGAGTGTTAGTGCGCCAATTCCCAAACGGTATGATATTTTTTTCATTATACACACTTGAGCCATGACATCCCCGGGCAAAGACTGAGGGTATCGGAAATGATAATGAAACCTGGAATTGGCAATTTAATATCAATAACAAGAGGGTCTGTCAAGACTGGTATTTCAATCTGTTACTTGGCGGTTTTTAAAAAATCGTAAAATATTGATATAGCTAAAATCTGTGAAAATGACGCGGATTTTCAGGATTTTTCAGGATGCATCGAATCCTTAGCTTCAACCTACTTCGTTTCCAATAACCACCAACCCACCCGCAACACCATAAAATACATGTTAAAATTTGACATACAAGTCAATTTCTGAGATACATCAAATTACGAAAAGGAAATTCTTATCCCTTAATGCACTGCAGATTAAAATTATGCGCTACCAGAACCACTATGAGGTCAAATCTTATGATAACATACCGTAATTCCCTGGTCATAATAATTTCATTGTTGATATTTACAGGATGCGCCGCACTTCTGCCGTCCAGTACGGCAATGACCAATTCGCCATGGGAGGATTTCGCCAGCGCCAAATTAACCTATGAAAAAATAACTCCCGGCTTAACCACAGTGGATGATCTGAAAAATCATGGTTTAGATCCTTTTGTAATGCCAAATATCAAGATATTGAATGTAACAGAGGTTATCAACCTGTTCTTGCCGAATCCTTCTATTAATAAGGAGGATTTGGATCCCGGCATTCAAAAATGCATCGAGAGTAGGGACAGATGTACGGCTTATCAAATCACGCCCAGCGTATTGCACAAAAAGCGGGTAGGTAATTTCTGGTCGGATATGTTCACATTCAAGCGCCATACAGTAGATTCCGGATGGGAATTCCATGGATTAATCACAATTGTTGATAATGTTGTTACTTACAGAGACCCGCCGGGAGGCCGGCCATTAGTTTATAAGGAGCAAATTATCGTTAAGCCTTTAGGTCCTGTGCAGGAACTCGGAAACGTGATCATTTCTGAGGCTCCGAATATCTGGTGATCAACGACAATTTTAATTTTCTTTAGGCGGGAATTCTAATTATCTCTGATCAGCAAATAAAATTCATAACAAAACTGGCTGGGTTTAAACCGAACACCCCTG
>CAZOEH010000180.1:0-3838 GCA_964578785.1 uncultured Desulfonema sp.
AATTCATACGGATCTTTATCGTTCTTCCCGTCGGATGATGTAGCATCGCCTGCAAAAAGATAAGCGCCGACGACATCGAGGCTTAAGCCTTCAACAAGCTGGTACGTGATTTTCAGGTCTGTTTCAAGACCGAGTTCATCCTCGCCGAAAGCATTCTCTTCGTCAAGTTTTGCGTACCAGAGATCAAAGGAAATGCTCAGTTTGTCGGTCGGATTAATTGTCGTTCCGATATTGGCGGCAAGAACGTTCGATACGAACATATCACAGGAACCTGCTGAAACCTGGTTATCGAATACACCAGAGCCCATGATTTCCGCCCAGTAATATGCTGTTGTTCCGGTTGTAAGAAAAGCGCTGATTTCCTCGTCGGCAATCCCGTTCTCCTCGCCGGTTGCAAAGAATGCCTGGGCGTGAATATCAGCCTTACCGAAGTTGAAGTTTCCGCCCGCTGCGAGGAGATATCCTTCCACGTCGATCGTATTCCCGCCCGCTGCAAGCTGCACATCGCCAAACTGTTTTATACCGGTAAACCACAAAGAAGCGGGGCCTAATTTTGCGTCAAAGTCAAGACCTGCCATGCTTATGTTTATATTATTGAATGTGCCTGCGGCATAAGCCGGAACGACAGTAGAAAAAACCGCGCCGTCCTGTGAATGAGCGAATACATAGATGGGTCTGAGTGACATGTCTTTACTTAAAGAGATGACGGGTGCAACAACATACAAGTCGATATCACCCCTGGTGCGGTCTTCGCCGACGCCGGCATCGTTGCCGTCATACATTCTCTGCCAGGCAAAGGGAAGGGTAATGGTGTCATTTACCTTATAAGCAATCTTCATCCCAACTCCGTCTTCATCGGCGATAAAACCTCTTGCAAGATAGAAATCCTGTGCGCCAACGAGAACATTGACCGGACCTACATTGAAATCCGCATAGGAGTTTTTAACTTCTATTGCTACGGCATCTGTTCCGACACGGCCGAAACCGGCGACTGAACCCCAAACCGTATCAAACTCGAACTTATTTACAAATTTTAGATTGTCATTTATTTTGGCCGTATAATAAAGCCTTGTCCTTGTGTCCACCAGAACATTATCCTGGGTGTCAAGATTGTCTCCGTCGAAATTTCTCTGCTGATACATTCTTGTCCGCCAGAAACCTCCGAAAGTGTTCTCAAGAGCCGATGCCGGTACTGTGAAAGCAAAAACCAGCATTACAGCCAGCGCTAATACCCCAATTTTTTTCATCCCTGATTCCTCCCTGATTTGATTTAAATAATTTACCTGATAATCCTGATAATTCAACGCATGCTACCGGAACATTCCTTATACTGCCGGCTTTATTATAATAAAGTCCCAAAAAAGAAATTTTCTTTTATATTGCAGGACAATTAATGTCAAATTGTATATGCCGGCGGCGCCTTTTCCAAGTTAAGAACAAAGCAATTGGTATGCCAATCTGATTCGGAGTATATTTATCGTTTTAAATAGCTGATATAAAGAGATATAAAGTTATACGGCTGAAAGTCGCATTGATTATTAAATATTACAATAATGTATTTTAAGCAACCTATAGTTACATTTATGTTATTTGTTAGGCGAATATCGAATTTCGAATATCGGACATCGAATATCGAGATATGAGTAAGGCGTGAGGCGGGGAAGAACACAAAGGTTTTATATAAGATGGTTTCTGGTCTCTGGTTTGTTGTTTCTGGTTGAAAAAGAAGAGGACAGGGAGAAGATGTGAATATGAGAAAGACGAGGTGCAAAGTAATATATTGAGTTTTCAGATCTCGTCATAGAAAAAGCCGGGGAGGATTGCTCCTCTCCGGCCCTTTTAATTTATCAGACTACGAAATCAAACAATAATTTGTGTTTGATTAGAAGCTGAGTGAAAGACGAGTACCGAATTCGTACGGGTCGTTCTCATTTTTGCCGTCTGCTGATACTGCGTCGCCTGCAAAGAGCCATGCGCCGACTACATCAAGCGTAAGGCCTTCAACAAGTTTATATGAAACTACGACGTCCGCTTCGATTCCGAGTTCATCTTCGCCGAAAGCGTTTTCTTCATCAAGCTGTGCCCACCACAGATCTGCCGTGATGCTCAGTTTGTCCATCGGTTTTACTGTTGCTCCGATGTTGGCGGCAAGAATATTGCTGATCCTGAAGCCTGTTGAACCGACTACATCCTGCTGATCAAAAATACCGCGGCCTAAAATTTCCGCCCAGTAATAGTACTGTGAGGTTGTGGTAAGATACGCATTGGCTTCTTTGTCAAGAAGACCGTCTTCCTCGCCTGTTGCAAAGAATACCTGGCCGTGAATGTCGGCTTTGCCAAGATCAAATTTTCCGCCTGCCGCAAGGAGATAACCTTCAAGATCAACTTCATCTCCGGGGAGAAGTCCGGCTGAAGAGGCAGCGCCTGTTGCTGTTGCGCTACCGGTCTGCATGATGCCTGTAAACCAGAGAGATGCGGGTCCGAATTTACCGTCAAAATCAAGACCGAACACATGAGCATTTATATTGTCGAAAGAAGTTATAGCCAATGCCGGGGCTACTGTTGAAAAGGCAAGGCCGTTCTGCGCATGCACAAACACATAGTAGGGATTGAACTTTATGTCTTTGCTCAGGTAGATGATCGGGGTGAAAATATACATATCGATATCCATCCTGGTTGCATCTTCGCCGACGCCTGCGTCGTTTCCGTCATACATCTTCTGCCAGATAAAGGGAAGATAAAGGCCGTCGTTTACTTTCCAGATAGCCTTCATGCCGATTCCGTCTTCATCGGATATGAAACCGCGGGCAAGGGTGAATCCCTGTGCGCCGACGAGCATATTGACCGGTCCGACATTGAAATCAGCGTATGAATTTTTAATTTCGATTGCAACAGCATCTGTTCCGACTCTACCGAAACCTGCTGCTGAACCCCAGTTTGTATCAAACTCGAACTTGTTTACGAACTTCAAGTTGTCGTTCAGTTTTGCCGTGTAATATAGTCTGGTACGTGTATCGACCATGACATTATCTCTTGCTTCTTCAAGAGCCTGAGTATCATCGCCGGTAAAATTTCTCTGCTGAAAAAATCTTGTACGCCAGTAACCGCCGAAAATATTCTCAAGAGCTGACGCCGGGACTGTAAAAGATACAACCAGCAGTGCTGCAAGAGCTAAAATTGCAAATTTTTTCATCCTTAATTCCTCCTTAACCTGATTAATAATAGTTAACCCAAACCTGATAATTTGTGTTACGAAAATCGTTTTGGATATCTTTCCCTTCCCACCCCCTTTCATAACCGCGCAGATTTGCCTGAAATTAAGGCACTTTTTCGATAACAGCACGGGTTTAAAATGTCAAGAAAAATGTAAATAAAAAATCGGTTTCTGGTTTGGGGTTTCTGGTTGAAATGGAACAGTCTCTGGTCTCTGGTTTGTGGTCTCTGGTTGAAATGGAACAGTCTCTGGTTTCTGGTTCATTGTTTCTGGTTTGATGTGAGAGAGAAAACCGAAGAGCAGAGACCAATTTTATGTGTAGAATCCAAGTTAACCGATACTTTCGAATGGCAAGGCAGTTTTGATGGCAACGATTGGGAATTTCGAAGATATTGAAGCTTGGCAGAATTCAATTTCTTGCGCTCAATAGCGTCCTCTACAAAAAAATTGATCTCAGGATTCATGAATTATTTGAAACGATCCGGCATAAAAGGTCAGAAATTGAAGCTCCCCGCCGCAGAGCGAGCGGGGAATCTTCACCGCATGGAATATCATCTATTATTAATTTGCTCGCTAACCCCGCCGCAAGCAGCGGGGTTAGCGCTCGCGTTTCGGTTCAAATAA
>CAZOEH010000180.1:3848-6198 GCA_964578785.1 uncultured Desulfonema sp.
ATTATTTGAAACGATCCGGCATAAAAGGTCAGAAATTCAAATAACCAGAAACCAGAGACCACAAACCAGAGACCTGAGACAATGCTATGCGAATCAAAGATTCAATGCAAAATTAATGGCATCACGAATTTCATTAAGCTTTTCTTTTGATAAGGATGTGATCATTGATCCCACGTTTGATTTTGACACCGTTTGTATGTGGTCACAATTAACGGCACAATCATTATGCATGCCATCCCGGGGAGTCAACAGAACTTCGCTGGGAATATCTCTAATTGTTGAAGTTACCGGCGCTATAGTAACTTCACCCAGATATTCCAGGATGGAATTTCTCGTTAAAATAACTACGGGGCGTTTTTTGTCGGGATGTTTGAACTTGTACCATCTCACTTCACCCCGCTTCATAAATCACCCCATTCCTGCTCCGACTCCCAGACACTAAATTCCGTTTTGTCAGCCGGGTAATGCCCGTATCCTTTTTTATGCTTTTTTTCGAGTTGATTGACATTAACCTGTTTGACGGCATTCCTTAATGCCTTGCGCGTAAAAGCGGATCGAGTTGTCTTTAATTCTCTGACAACCCGGTCAACGGTTGCGACCAGTTCATCATCCAAAGTCATCTGTATTGTCTTCATAATACCCCTCCTGCAATGTGGTAATTTATAGCTATAATAACCAGCATTGCATCCTGCGTCAAGGCAATTTTTCTTGCCATCGTTTATCCTTGATTCGGAATACAGGGAATGTTAAACAACACATGAAACGGTTTTATTTTTCCTGCGATAAGGGTCTCAATGTTTAATAGTTTCGTATATCTGCGAAGGAGGCATTTACAATGGCTACCGCGGTAAAGTATAAAAAAGAGATCATGAATTTAACCAAAGACTTGCCTGAAAGTAAGCTTAAAGAATTAATCGATTTCGCCGAATTTTTGAAGGCAAAAAAAGAAGATACTGTCTTTATGCAGGTAGGAGACAGTGCTGCATATATAAGAAAATTAAGAGCAGCGGAAGCTAAGAGAGTCAGGACCGGAAAGCGATTCATTGAAGAGATTATGGAATGGCAAAAGTTAAGATCATGAGGAAAATAGAAAATGAAAACTAAGCTGAAAATGGTTTACTGGAAGGGAGAAAAATTCTGGGTCGGCAAACTTGTTGACCTTCCGGAAATCATGACCCAGGGCGAGACCATTGAGGAATTGGAAGAGAATATTGCGGATGCTTACCGCCTGATAATGCCAGTTGATTAACCATCATAAATATTTTAAGATGAAACTTCCTGAAAAGACTCTTATTGCTCAAGAAAAGCTGACAAAATATCTGTTGGTTTTGCGGAAACGAAACAATAAATCAAAATGGCTTGCTGAAGCAGGTTATATCCTCGAAAATTGGAAGATACTGGAAAGGGATCTAAGAAAGCAGATTTTATCAATTGATGCTGTACCGACTGAAAAAACAAAATACGGACAGACATATGAAATTAAAGGGAAATTGGTTGGCCCTAACGGAAAGCGCTTGGCGGTATGTACAATTTGGATGACTGAAAAAGCTACAGAGAAAACAAAATTTATCACTATGTATCCAGACAAAAGGAAATAACCAAATGACATATAAATTATTTGAAGAAGTCGTTTTAAAAAAAGATATTCCTGAAAAAAAGCTCAGGCGCGGAGATGTTGCAACTATTGTTGAGCATCATCCTGTTTCTGACGGAGAAGACGGGTATTCATTGGAAATATTTAATGCACTCGGCGATACAATATCCGTTGTTACTATAGCTGAATCAGCGATAGCGCCGATAACAAAGGATGAGATATTCAGTGTCCGCTCACTTGAAGCAGCATAGATATTGAGTCATAAAAGGATTGAAGTTTTCTAATAACCGGAAACCATAGACCAAAGACCAGAGACAACGCATAGAAATACAGGAGATGATAAATTTGAAATTATTTAAATATTTTATTCTGATATTATCCATCGTATTATTACTTTCAGGCTCAAATACAGCCTTTTCCGCCGATAAAATATCAAAGGTTCTTATACTTCCCTTTAATATACATTCTGAAAAGGATCTTTCATTTCTGCAAAGAGGAATAGGGGAGATGCTTTCGACACGGCTTGCCTTTAACAACAAAGTCATGATTATCGGAAAAGAGGAGGCGGAAATTCCCGCCGGCAAAACAGACGAAAAAGCTGCTCTTGCAGCCGGCGAAAAGACAGGCGCCGATTATGTGCTATTCGGAAATCTGACAGTATTCGGCGAGAGCATCAGCACAGACGCGAAATTTTACGATGTTAAGATGAAAAGCCCGCTTGTGGTAATCAATGAATTCGGAAGCAGCCAGGGAGAC
>CAZOEH010000181.1:0-6179 GCA_964578785.1 uncultured Desulfonema sp.
CAGAACATAGCGTTTCGCGCCTGAAAAACATTTTTTCTCGCTGGTCATAATCAATCCCTCATAAATATTCTTTTCTTAAAATTTGTGAAACTTCTTTTGTCAACCTAAGCACTTTTACTGCAAGCTCAAGACTCAGGGAGCCGGTCCCGCAGCTTGGTGTAATAAAAGACTGCGCCAAAACAGCCTGCAGATCATATCCGAGCGGCCCGAGCATTCCCGCCTTCTTTTTCCAGTTTTCCGCAAGAGAGGCTGCATTCTCTTTTTCGATATCTTCAATCCGCAAAGTAGGAACAATACCCCATGCGATCATCCGGCCCGATTCAAGAAATTTTCTTATATGGTCCGCATAAAGGATGAATTTATCAAAATATGAATAAGCGTCAAAACTGATTATGTCGGCGGAAGACTCCAGTATCACCGACCAGTCGGCATTAGAACATACATGTATTCCGGCAATGCCGGCTTCCTTGTGCACTGCAGCGATAACCTCTTCAAAACATCCTGCTACCTCATTAGCGGATATGCCTATAAAGGCCGATGACCCGAAGCCGGCCAGGGCGGCTTCATCGAAGAAAATTATTACCGGAACCTTAAATTCCGAAAGCCGCTTCACCTGCCACCCGGCCTTCATCGCGACAAGCTTTACAACAGTATCTCTCATGTCTTCATTGTAAAAAATCGCCTTCCCCTCACGATCTGTAATACCGGTTGATAGTGTTACAGGCCCTGTTATCTGGCCCTTGACGGCCACAGGTTTAACCGGAAGTTCTTTAATCTTCTCGATGAAAATAAAAAAACCCTTTGCGGTTTCAGGAGTTAAAACGAATCTCGTTTCATCATAATCCTTTTTGCCCCCCGTAACAGATATATATTCCTCGTAAAATTCGATTATACCGTCATCAAAGTCACGGCCTGAAGTATTTATGAAAAACTTCTCATTTTCCTCCGTCAGGCCCGGAAGGCCGGGCAAAAACTGGGCTATCATGCCCTCTTCCCGGAAAACAGGAAGCTGCACCCACAAAGGTATTTCAGGCGTATGTTCAAGAACAAGCTTTATGGCCAGAAGATGGTCATCAACCGGAAGGCTTCCTATCAATAAAGGCAGGCCGTATGGCCTGAAATCGCTGTTCATAATACCAAACCCTTTCAATCTGATTATTTTATAAATCAGGTTAACATGAGCTGAGGATGTCTGACAATAAAAAACTCCCCGTGATTTGCAGTTCTATTCAGGACTCACTATTCCGACATGGCAATAAATCAAATACTATAAAGGTCTCACCCTGCGCCCGTTCGCCTCCTGCCATAATTGACGGCCCCGTAAAAAGCCGAAATTCAGACGGCAAAGTAAAAAGCTCATTATGCAAGGCGCACGAATCTTGAGGAATGAAGCGTACATACTGGTACGCTGCAATGACGAAAGATGAAGTGCAACACAGCAGAATGACTTTTTACGAAGCCGGCATAATTGTTTGACACCCATAAAGGCGGGTGTTATAGTCTATAGCGATAAAAAACCAACAGCAGTTCTGGCAACTTCTGCACGAACTGGAATAGAAAGATATTTTAAACAGGAGGATCGTATGTTTGGAATAGGAATGCAGGAACTTATAGTTATACTGATTATCGTGCTTATTATATTTGGAGCCGGCAAACTTCCTGAAATAGGTTCAGGGCTGGGTAAGGCGATAAAAAATTTCAAGGGAGCGGCTACCGAACCCGAAAAAAAAGAGCCCGAAAAAATCGATGAAGGGAAAAAATCCTGATACCCTCCTGACTCTTGCTGATTTCAAACGATACTAACGGGCAGATTAATACTCTGCCCGTTTTTTCTTGCCTTTATCACCCGAATCTTAACCCTGCCATCAGAATGGGATATCATCATCTTTAGCATCACGATGAATTGGTCCGGGAATATCACGATCCATAGCATCGTCATCATGATGACGCGCCTTTTTGGACGAATCTCCGGAATCTTTCCTGTCTAAAAACTGCACGTCGGAGGCCACGATTTCGGTGGTGTATTTTCTGTTACCTTCTTTGTCATCCCATGATCTTGTCTGAATCCGGCCTTCAACATAAATCTGTTTCCCTTTCGACAGGTATTCGCCGCATATTTCACCCAGCTTGCCGAAAGCGACAATGCGGTGCCACTCGGTGCGCTCTTTCTTCTCGTTGCTCTCCTTGTCTTTCCATTCTTCGGATGTGGCGATGCTGAAATTGGCAATAGCCACCCCGCCCGTTGTATAGCGTATTTCAGGATCTTTACCAAGCCTGCCTATAATCATTGCCTTGTTTAGACCAGACATTCTTACCTCCTTTATATAGAGTTATTTTTCATAAATACATAAAATACCTGCATTCTGTCAACCAGGATAAAAAATTGATTACCCTCTTGAATGTTGACTTCTTTTTATCCGTCTGCCATACAAAAAGAGTTTATTTAATTAATAACCAGCTAAAAACGATAAATATTTATGATGAATGACGACAATATAACCCTTGAATTTTCAGAGAAATACGATGCGAAGCATTCTCTTGAATATTACAGAAAGCATAAGGAAGGCATCGGACGCAGGCTTTCCAACCTCCGGGAGCAGAGCATAGCGGCAAAGGCGCTGGCAATTGCAGGAGATCCTGCCACAGTGCTGGACATCCCATGTGGTGCGGGGCGATTCTGGCCACTCTTATATGAAAAACAGGACAGAACCATATATGCGTCAGACTATAGTCTTTCTATGATAATGGTAGCAAAAAAACTGCTGGATCCGGCAATGGCAATACGCATAACATGTTTTCAGGCATCCGCATTCAGTATAAATCTGAAAGGGGATTCGGTTGATTCCATATTCTGCATGCGACTCCTCCATCACATTGTAAAAAAAGATCACCGCATGGCATTGCTGAAGGAAGTTCACAGAGTCACAAGAGAAACTGTATGTATATCTCTCTGGGTGGACGGCAATTACAAGGCATGGAGAAGAGAAAAGCTCGAACATAAAAGGGATCGAAAGGGATACAAAAACAGGTTTGTGGCAAACAGGCTGGAAATGGAATCCGAATTTCGCGAAGCCGGGTTTAATATCCTCGGGTTTATCGATTTTGCAAAATATTATTCCATGTGGCGGATATATGTTTTGCATAAAAACATAACAAAAGATGAAAATTAAGGAATTTTATCATTCGGAAAATGATAGGGAGTTGTTGACTCAAAATGGCCTTGGTTCCTTCGGATCCTTGTGGGATTTACAGGGACGTTTCATCGAAGAGCCTAATTACCGCCGGGGCGGGTGGAGCGGCATTGTTCTTCATGAAATAATGATTCAAAACGGAGAGCCGCTAAAAATAATAATAAAGCGCCAGGAAAACCATACTTTCAGATCTCTTCTGCACCCTTTAAGGGGTACACCGACTTTTTTCCGGGAATATAAAAACATTTGCCGCCTCGAAAAAAACAATATTCCTACCCTTCAACCTGTCTTCTATGGAGAACGGCTGATAAACGGCAATATGCAGGCTATTCTGGTTGTCCGCTTCCTGAACGGTTACAGGAATCTCGACGATCTTCTGACAGAGGCCGGCCAAAATGAACACTTTGATTTAAAAAGCATTATTGATCCTCTTGCTGACATGATTGCAAAAATTCATTCTTTCCGCATTCAGCACAACTGCTTGTATGGAAAGCATATTTTCGTAAAAACAGAGAAAAACGGCTCTGCCGATATACGGCTTATAGACCTTGAAAAAATGCATTTCGGGGTATCACGTTTCCATGTCGCAGTCCACGACCTGGGAGCTCTTTTCCGGCATGCCCCCTGGCCGGGAGAATCATGGAGACTTTTTCTGCAAAGCTACCTGAACAAAGCCGGCCTGGGGAAAAATGAGAAAAGGCTTTATACGGTTTTGGGAGAAAAAATTGAAAAGAAGAGAAAAAACCATGAATATTAAAGAGGAAGGAAACCTCATCGGTCCTGAAGGACGACCCCTCTTCGGCATCCGCAGATCTCCTGTGGAATCATTCAATCTCTCCGACTTCAGGATTTACGGAACAGGCAAAAAAGGAGGCTTTGTAAAAAGCCTTATCACCCGGTTCCGGATAAAGAGATGGCAGTATCTTGGCGTCTGCAACGATGAAGTCATATTCGGCGCTGCTATTGTCAATCTCGGATACATGACCAGCATGTTCACATACATATTCGACCGCAGGGAAGGCAATATAAAACAGATTGAAACTATTCTCCCCTCCGGTAAAGCAGGCCTTTTTACAGGATCTTCCCGGGACGGGTCCGCCTCGTTCAAGAAGAGAAACACATCCCTTGAATTTACCAACCAGCCCGGAAGTATTCATGCGAAAATCTCGGCCGAAGGGAAATTACAGGCTGAACTCTCCTTTATAAAATCAGGAGAACCTCTTTGCTGTACAACACGAGTCGGACTCGGCGGATTTAACTACACGCATAAAGAAGCCGGAATTCCTGTCCGCGGTTTTATCAGCATGGACGGGAAAAGATGGGAGTTATCAGAAAAAGAATCATCGGGGGTCATCGATTATACTCTCGGATATCTTGCAAGAATCACCTTCTGGAACTGGGCGGCTGGAGGAGGCTTCGATCTTTCCGGAAACAGGATCGGGTTCAATCTTGTTCAGGGGGTCAATGAAACCGGTTTTACCGAAAATGTATTCTGGATAAACGGCCGGATGATAAAAACCGATGTAATGGATTTCAGATACAGCGACCTCGATCTGCTTAAGCCATGGGAAATTACATCGAATGACGGGAAAATCAATCTTCTCTTTTACCCGGAAGGGGAAAGAGCCGCCGATATAAACATAGGCCTGATTGCGAGCAGGTTTCACCAGCCTTTCGGGAGGTTCGAAGGAAGACTGACCGATGGAAAAGAATCCTGGCAGCTGAAAAACGGCGCGGGTTTTGCTGAAGAACATTATGCGAAATGGTAGAGGCAAAATAATTGGCAATTTGCGCTTTTTGCGGTAAAGAGACTGAAGGTGCTTCGTCATGCGTCATAAGCAGTATCAGGATTGACGGCACTGATTACACCCCTTTGCCTTTTAAGAAGAAAATCGAGACGGTCTTTACAAAGGGAGAAGCGGTAAGGTGTTCCGAATGCAATATTCTTCCCGGCGGTTTTCATCATGTAGGATGCGTCCTTGAAATTTGCCCGAAATGCGGGGGAAAGTGGATATATTGCGCCTGCTCCGGATTCAAGGTCAGGACTGACGGCAAACCGGAAAAGAAATGCGATGTAATACAATTTAATCCGGTCAGGAGAACCGGAAAGGATTAGACGCTTTTTACAGGGAGAAAAAAATGAGCACAATTCTCACAGGATTGATAGCTGCTGTTGTAATCTATTTTCTTTTCCGCTTCATTGTTGCCGGAAGAAATAAACCGGAGGAGCCTGTAATATACATCTGTGACGAATGCGGTGAGAAAGAGTGCATTTGCCGCAGGGAAGATGAGTCGCCAAAACAATAAGCTCTTTTATTCGGGAGGATAAAGCATGGCAGAACTTATGGAAGTTATAAAAGCAAGAAGAAGCGTCAGAAAATACGAAGAAAAGGATGTGCCCGAGGAAATATTAAACTCAATTCTTGAGACCGTCAGGTGGTCTCCATCGTGGGCAAATACACAGTGCTGGGAGGTAGTTGTAATAAGAGACAAGGAAATAAAAGAGAATCTGAAAGAGACGATTTTCCCGAAAAACCCGGCAACAAACGCAATTGCACAGGCGCCCGTTCTACTTGCGGTTTGCGGAAAGCTGAAAAGCTCCGGATTCTACAATAATATTGTTACTACAAAATTCGGAGACTGGTTCATGTTTGATCTCGGACTTTTTACCCAGACCCTATGCCTCGCTGCGATGGACTTTGGGCTTGGGACGGTTGTAGTAGGGCTATTCGATCATGACAAGGCAAAAGGGATCATCAAAGTACCCGAAGGATATGAGCTTGTCGCGCTTGTTCCTCTCGGATACCCGGCAAAGATCTCTTCCGCTCCACAGCGAAGAGAGATCCGTGAATTTGTTCATTACGATACTTTCTAATTTTTTTTACAAAGCCGTTACTTTTGAGGGGCTCGTAAAAGGCCGAAATTAAGACGGCAAAGTAAAAAGCTTATTATGCAAGGCGCACGAATCTTGAGGAATGAAGCGTACAT
>CAZOEH010000182.1:0-6168 GCA_964578785.1 uncultured Desulfonema sp.
TGATATATTCCCGAATTTAGGCATGCGCGCCGAAAAACTGGCATTAAGCCCGACCAGGGGGTTTGGGTTGATAACGCCAAGACAGTTGGGGCCTACAACCCTGATCCCGGCTTTACGGCAAACCGAAACGATTTCATTCTCGATTTCAAGTCCCTTCCTGCCAACTTCGCGGAAACCGGCCGATACGATTACAATGCCTTTAACTTTTTTTTCAACCGCCTCGTGAACTGCTTTAACCGCAGCCGCAGGAGGTAAAATTATCATTGCGAGATCTACATCGTCAGGGATTTCCGTCAGTCCGGGGTAGGCCTTTACGCTTAAAACCGATTTTGCGGACGGGTTTACAGGATAAAGGGTTCCTGTATAACCTCCTTTTAAAATGTTTGCAAAAATATCGTGCCCCACTTTACCCGGCGTGGTTGAGGCGCCTATTACAGCGACCGATTTTGGCGAAAAAATTGGATCAAGATTGCTCATTTTTTATCCTCAAAGCCTCTCCATATACCTGTTTTCTGGAGAGACCGAATTTTTTTGCCGTCTCTTTTGCAAGAACGGACAGGGGTTTTTTGTTTGAACAGATACTCTCCTTCAGCTCCTTCGTGACCAGTTCCGGAGAAGAAACTTCTTTTTCGTCACAGCCTGATACGAGAAGGGTGCACTCTCCTTTTATTTCTGACCGCTGTTTTAAAACGGCCAGGATTTCAGAGAGTCTTCCTCTGATAAATTCTTCATAAATTTTTGTTATCTCGCGGGATAAAACAGAATCTCTTTCACCCGTTACCGATTTAATTTCTTCAATAAGCCGCAGGATTCTCCTTGGAGATTCGTAAAATATAACCGTTCTTTTTTCTTTACTCAGATCTCTGAGCAAATCAAGGCGCTTTTCCTTTTTTTTGGGACAGAATCCAACAAAGATGAATGAATCCGTAGCAAGACCGGATACCGATATGGCGGCAACAGCTGCCGATACTCCGGGAACAGGGACAACATTTATCCCGGCTGCGATGGCTTCTTTTATCAGCCGGTACCCGGGGTCGGAAACGGCGGGAGTTCCGGCATTTGATACAAGAGCAACTGATGATCCGTTTTTAAGCCTGTTTATCAGCCCGGGAGTTCTCTCCCGTTCGTTATGTTCGTGATAGGATATTAAATGACTCTTTATGTTGTGCAGGGATAAAAATTTGCCTGTATGGCGTGTATCTTCAGCTGCAATAAGATCGGCATTCTTTAAAACCGACAAAGCTC
Organism: uncultured Desulfonema sp.; assembly: GCA_964578785.1. Lineage (GTDB taxonomy): Bacteria > Desulfobacterota > Desulfobacteria > Desulfobacterales > RPRI01 > RPRI01. The sequence goes on from CAZOEH010000182.1 coordinate 1,246, forward strand.
TTAAGGTAATATCATCCCTGTTTCCTATCGGAGTTGCAACCACGTAAAGAGTTCCGGGCGCGGCATTTGAGCCGGTATCATTTATAAGCGAGGTCGAAGGCATTTTTAATAATCTCTATTTCAGGGTCTTTTCCCCCGGGACTTATTGAGACAACATCAAATCTTGCTTTTGAGCCGCTCTGATTCGTAATTTTTAAAAAGTAGAGAGCAACCATCGATATCTTTCTCATTTTTTTCGGGGTCACCGCATATTTGGGATTTCCATAACTGACTGATTTTCTCGATTTTACCTCGACAAATACTATGGTGTTTTTTTCCTTTGCGATTATGTCTATTTCTCCAAGCTTTGTCCGGAAATTCTGTTCGATAATTTTATATCCCTTCTTCTTAAGAAGCCTGACGGCCGCTGATTCACTCTCTTTTCCGAATAACTGGTCTTTCGACGGCATATATTCAATCTCGCCAGAGTATTTGAGTATCTCTTTTTATCTAAGCCATGACTGGATATTGGTTTACATAACTTTATAGAAGCCAGAAGTCAGGAGCCAGAATAGAAGCAATACATGTTTCAACTATATCATGCACAATAGGAATCACAGTTCTTCTTGTTTTTGAAGTTAATTTAAACGTCTCATTTTCATTCTGACTCCTGAATTCTGTCTGCTGTCTCCCGAAATATTTTTATTATAAATTCTCTTTGACCCCCTTAAAGCTTTTCCTGTGAATCGGGCAGCATCCGAATCTGCGAACGGCTTCTTTATGTTCTTTAGTGGGATATCCTTTGTGTTTGTCAAATCCGTATTCGGGATATTCGTAGTGATACTTTCCCATGAGCCTGTCCCGTGTAACCTTTGCAATGATTGATGCGGCGGCGACGGACAAACTCAGGCAGTCGCCCCGCGGGACGGCTTTCTGCGGAAGAGGATAAGGGATTTGAAAAATTCCGTCAACAATAAGAAAATCAGGTTGTGGCGAAAGGTTTTGGACGGCCATTGCCATGGAAAGAAGCGATGCCCTGAGAATATTTATGCGATCTATTTCCGCCGGATCAACGATTCCTATACCGATTGAAACGGCATGTTCATATATTTTATTGTAGAGCAGTTCACGCTTTTTGGATGTCAGTTGCTTTGAATCTGTAACACCTTCCATATCATGGGACGGCAGAGGAATAATTACTGCTGCTGAAACAACAGGGCCGGCAATAGGTCCCCTACCGGCCTCGTCTATGCCAGCTACCACCGCATAGCCATTTTCGCAAGCAGCCATTTCATATGCCAACAGGTCATTTTCCATGCATCAGCTTTGCGGCTTCGTAAAAGGCGTTCTCACGCAAAGATTACGGAGAACAGAAAGAAAAACCTTTTTGTTTCAACGTCTTTCTTTAAGTCTTGATGCTTTTCCTCTCAGGTTACGCAGGTAATAAATTTTAGCCCGCCTGACGCGGCCGTGGCTAAGAACTTCAATCCTGTCAATAACCGGCGAATGAAGAGGGAAAACACGTTCCACTCCGACACCATACGAAACTTTTCTTACGGTGAAAGTAGAATTGGATGTTCCATTGTGCCTGCCTATAACAACTCCTTCAAAAGCCTGGATACGCTCTTTTTCACCCTCTCTGATTTTAACATATACTTTAATCGTATCTCCTGTTGTAAATTCAGGATGATCGAGCCTCATGGTTTCAAGTTCCAACTGCTTTAACGGGTCCATTTATAATCTCCTAACTAATTAAATTTATTGTCCCACTCGGGGATTCGGGGAAAACCCCTCAAACCATCGGCATCAGCCGGTGGCGGGTAACTGGTTATTTCCAACCTCAGGCTGAAATTTTTATTAAATTGCATCAGCCGTAAGACAAAAAGTCTTCTGCCAGAAATTTATATTTTATTCAACAACTAATCCCGATAACGGGATTGGAAAGTTTACGGGATGATTTTCCGCCGCTGTTTTCAGTACCCTCATGAGAGGTGGAAAAACGCAGGCAAAAAAAACTCTTAATTACTAATAAGTCTGTCCAGAATAATTGAACAGGCTGACCTTACCGAGAGATGGTTATAATCCGAATTCCCTTTCACCGGTTCAAGCATATAATCCGCTTTTAAAACGATCTCTTCAGCAAGTCCCCATCCTGTTCCGAAAAGAAGAAGATAGGGATGAAAATCTTCAAGCATTCCCCTCAATTCCGGGTAACTTATGCAACCGGGACTATCCTTTGCGCTGGTTACAACCGTTTTCGGATAACCTTTACCATCAGCGCTTATATCTTCGATGACAGCGTTTACAGAGTCCATGATGCGTATGAGTTCAATGGCCCGCCGTCTGTCCGTGTTTAATGTTGATCCGATTCCGCTCGTCCAGTGGCATATAATTTCCCTGGTGAGCTCCTTCTGATCCTCAAGCGGAGTAACAACATAAAATTTTGTTACTCCATATGTTCTTGACGCCCTTGCAATGTCGTGCAGGTCAAGATTTGTTACAGCAGATGCTATAATATTACCGGATTTATTGATTACCGGATAATGAACCAGTGCCACGTAAAGATTGGGTTTCAATAATTTTCTCAATATCACGGCACCATTTTTTCAGAATCTCAATTTCTCTTTTTGAAAGCTCTCTGTTTTCAAGAAGATCCGGCCTCTTTAAGAAGGTGCGGATCATTGCAGCCTCGAGTCTGTACTTTTCAATATCCTTATGATTGCCTGAGAGCAGCACATCAGGCACTTTGGAACCTTCAAAATCTCTCGGCCTGGTATAGTGGCCGAAATCAAGAAGGTTGCCGGAAAAGGAATCCTGCGCAGCCGAGTCGGCGCTTCCGAGAACTCCGGGAATCAGCCGGGTTACAGCTTCGATTACGACCATTGCGCCGAGTTCTCCCCCTGTCAGCACATAATCGCCTAATGAAATCTCATCATCGATGAAATCACAGCTTATGCGCTCGTCGATTCCTTCATATCTTCCGCAAACAAAAATCAGCCCTTCAGATTCCGCGAATTCCTGCGCTGATTTCTGATCAAAAACTCTTCCCTGCGGGCTTAACAGTACCGTTTTTGACTCCGGAATCAGCTCTTTCGCCTTCCGGATAGCCATTGCAAGCGGTTCAGGTTTCATAACCATTCCGCAGCCGCCGCCGAAAGGCCTGTCGTCCGTTGTTTTATGCCTTCCTTCGGCAAAAGACCTTATATTGACAGTCGATACCGAAATATGATTTTCAGTTATCGCTTTTTTTATTATTCCATATGCCCGGAAAGAATCGAACATTTCCGGGAAAATGGTAAGAACTGCAAATTTCATCCGGGAGCCGCTACAAGCCTTCAGGTAAATTGACCTTCATTTTTTTTTGTATAATATCAATATTCGAAACAACAGATTCAATTGCCGGTACCAGAACCTCTTCATCTTTTTCGTTTTTTACAACGTATATATCATTGGCGCCGGTCTGAATTATGGATTCAACACGCCCGATTAATTTATCCTCTGATGTATATACTGAAATGCCTATAATGTCATTCCAGTAGTAAGTCCCATCTTCAAGTTGAGGGAGATCGGACTTTTTTATAAACAGCTCAAATCCTTTTAAATTATCAGCCAGAATCCGCGAATCTATCCCTTCAAGCAGTAAAAGGACAAAACGGGAATGGGGCGCAGACCATTTTATACCGTAATCTTTTACCGTAGAGTCAATCGGATTTTTTACAAGGATAGTGATTCCTGTTTTAAAAACAGAAAATGACTCAGCATAGGAATAAACCTTTACAGCACCTTGAATCCCGTGAGACCCTGCAATGTTTCCAATTGAAATATAGCCATTATCAATCAATGGATTATTCAATTATTTCCAGAACAGTTCGTTTTTTTACCTTGGCTGACGCTGCGCTTAAAATCGTTCGCATTGCCCGCGCCGTACGGCCCTGTTTGCCTATGACTTTTCCCAGATCCTCTTTTGCCACTTTAAGTTCCAGGACAGAGGTTTGGTTTCCCTCTACTTCTGAAACTGTTACTTGTTCAGGATTGTCAACCAGGGCCTGCGCAATGTAATAGATCAGCTCTTTCATGGCTCCATCTCCTTTGCTTGCAGTTGTAGTTGAGGATAAGGGTGGAAAAAACCATATGGTCTTAGATTATCTTAAAAGCCTTCCTTTTTCAAAAGATTTTTAACCGTATCTGTTGGTCTGGCTCCCTGATCCATCCAGTATTTTATACGCTCTCCCTTGAACACAACTTTTGCAGGGTTCGCAACCGGATCGTATGTGCCGACCGCTTCCAGATATCTTCCATCCCTGGGGCTTTCCGAATCGGAAATAACAATTCTGTAAAACGGGTTTTTCTTTGCCCCATGCCTTGCCAGCCTGATTTTAACCGACATATCGTAGATTCTCCTTTAAAACGGCAACATTCCACGGCTGATACCGCGCAAGCCGCCTTTATTGATTTGCTTCATTAATTTCATTGCCTGAGCATAATTTTTCAAAAGCCTGTTTATATCCTGTACGCTAGTTCCACTCCCCATGGCAATCCTTTTCCTGCGATTGCCGTTGATTATGGTATATTGCCTCTGCTCTGCGGGGGTCATGGAATTTATAATTGCTTCAATTTTTACCAGCTCTTTTTCGTCGACCTTGAGATTTTTAAGCTGTTTATTGCCGCCCAATCCCGGAATCATACCAAGAAGATCGGTGATTGATCCCATTTTGCGTATCTGTAGCATCTGGTCGCGAAAATCTTCCAGTGTAAACTGGCTTTTTCTCAGCTTCTTTTCGAGTTCAACAGCTTTTTTCTCATCAACAACAGTCTGGGTTTTTTCTATAAAAGTAAGGATATCGCCCATTCCGAGAATTCTTGAGGACATCCTGTCGGGATGAAAAGGCTCAAGCGCACTCAGTTTTTCACCGACTCCGATAAATTTTATCGGTTTGTCGATTA
>CAZOEH010000183.1:0-6167 GCA_964578785.1 uncultured Desulfonema sp.
AAGGAGGTTTTCTTCACCTCCTCTTTTAAAAATTCCCTGACCTTGCTGAAACTTAATTTGTTATTATTTTTGAATTTGATTTTCTCTTCTTCAATATCTTCAAAAAACACCAGACTTTTCAAGATCAGGTTAGTGTCCAGATCAGGCATTTTTTTTGCGCATTTCATCAGCAGGTCTTCCAGACGATTCTGCCGCAGAATGAAATACAGATCAATATAGTCCTTGCTTCTGGCGCGGCTTGTGATTGCTGAAAATTTCATGCAGGCGATATCAATAATTGAAGCAAGCCGGAAATATCCCTCATTAACCGGTTTCCCGACCAACTTATTTTCAAAGGTAAGAAAGCTCAGCTTGATATGATTATCGATAAAAACCGATAACGTATTTTTCTCATCCTGAGTTTTTAATATCGTATGTCCGCTGAAAACGGTTTTTATCTTTTTAAACAAATTTTTCGTATCAATATCTTCAGCGCAAAAAAAATCGAAATCAATACTGTCCCTATGTCCGATTTGCAGGGCTAAAGCTGTGCCGCCGGCCAGATAAAAGTCTTTCCTGAACTCTTTCAGGAGCGGAAGAATATCAAGTCTTTTTTTATCCAGGATACTATAAAACATATTACCTTGTCATGTGCCGGATGCATTTAACCCAGGTCACTTTATTTTTCTTTTTTTAAGCTCCGGTTCAACTCCGAATATCAGCGACCAGTAATTAAGCGACTTGTTTGACCATTCTCCCGGAGACGGGTGAACAACAAAATTCCTGATTTCTTTTTCAGAGTAGGTCTTAAAAAGCCATATGGTTGCGCGATGCGAACCCGCATTAAGAATATTTGTTATTATTATCTTTTTGTCTTTTGCCTTGTCCAGCCGGTCCGTGTCGTATGACCAGAGAAAAGGTTTGATATATTTTGGCAGCATATAAGTCTTTCTTTATAAGGAACTACTCAGATTATTCTATTACAATCCATATCAATCATCTGATTATCTGTCAATAACTTTAAGATGTTATGATCATAATGATACTCTCCCGCAGATGCCCGCATTCCTTCCGCTCCGTTAAGATTTGATGCACGGCCTTTGCTGCTGCTTTGATGGTAACGGGGAACTTCAGAAGTATGGCGCTCTCTCTCTATTTTCGTCTTAGCATGGGGATAATAAAGAGAGTATGCAGAATCATGATTCCAATGATAGATAGAAATATTGCAAGTCCTATACGGGCTTCAGGCTCCGGAGCTGCAAACAGCATAATAAGTAAGATAAAGAAGAAGACGACCGTTAACACAGCCGTTACGGGATATAAGGGCATCCGGAAGGGACGGGGACGCTCCCGCAGTTTCCTGCGTAATTTCATCACGCTCAATGCTGCGAATACATACATCATTATTTCACTGCCCGCCACAGCATATGTAAACGAATTAAATCCTCCAAAACCGACGATCAGGGCGGAGCTTATGAGGGCAACAGCGCATAAGGTCAGTATCGCCGCATAGGGTGTGAAATATTCCATATGTATCCTGCTCAGATACCGGGGCACGGTCTTATCGCGGCTCATTGCATACAGAAATCGCGATGTGGTCATGATACCGGCATTGAAAGAAGTCATGGACGCGAGGAAGCTCAACAGTCCGGCGCCGACAAGCCCTATTGTCTCATATGAGCCAAAGACAACCTTTAAGAAAATAACATGAGGTCGTGTGCCGTAATTTATGCCGTCAGTCCATGCAACCCTTCCCATCAATACTTCCCTGGGTACCGCGCTGATGAGAGCCATATTCAAAAGGGCGTAAACAAAGCAAAGAATCAGGATGGATCCGATCATCCCTCTGGAAATGACGCTTTGTTCCCGTGTCTCTTCCGATAAGGCAGTCACCCATTCAAAGCCGGCGAACAGGAAAACCGACAGCGCGATTGCCGTAATAAATCCTTCCGCGCCGTTGTCAACCGGATTATACCAGTTATCAAAACGCAAACCGAATTTATACAGGGCTATCAGACTGACGGACACAAGAAACAGAAACATGGTTATCGAAAGGATATTCTGAACGCCTGAGGATAGTTCTATGCCGAAATAGTTGATGATTCCGACTACGGTAAAGGCGAAGACGATATAAAACCAGATCGAGGGTCCGGATGGTATCAGCGCTGTAAAAACACTGCCGAAGACAAAAGCTTCCGCGCCTGATGCCGCCACTACCGCAAATATGTACGCGGCTGAAAGAGGTATCGCCAATTTTTCATTGAATGCCTGCTGAATATATACGCGAACTCCGGCTGATGTGGGAAACATTCCAGACAGCTCGCTGAAGCAAAACGATGCTACAAGACAAAAGAGGGCTGCTATGACTACTGCAATCCATCCCGTATTTCCCGGCATAAGGTCTGCAACCTGAACATCGGCAACAATAGACATGGTTGCAAAGGCAAACCCGGCGCCGGCATAAGCAACAGACCGGGAGGTTAGAACACGTTTTAAGTCCGCCATTTTTCCCCTGTCCTTATCTTATCGGTTCAATTTAATTTTCCGGCCAGATAATCATGGTGATAGCATCCAGTTTAATAACATCTGCCTGATGTCCCTTGACCAGGATATCACCGCTCAGATATTTCGGGGTAGGGTCGAGTCGGCCGCAAAACATATCATTAAGGTCTGCTGTTGTCGGAAATGTCACTGCAAGATCAGGATTTCCGATATGACCTTCATTGACGGAGTTTACCTGCCCTCCGGTAATATCAAATGTGATTTTGACATCAGAGTCATTTGTATCAAAGTGTATCAGGGGGCTCCAGCGTTTGAGAAGTTGCCCGATTTTCTTATTGCCGTTCATTTTATCCTTAAAATCGTTCGCAGACTTAAGGCAATCCTGGATGCTGCTCATATCTGTTTCCTCCGCGATTTGGGTTTCATTTTTTCAAGTGCCAGGTCCAGCGCATCAATAATCTGATCGATCTGACTTTCCGAAATAATTAATGGCGGCTGAATCCTGATGGCGGCGGTATTATTGGTGGCAAGAAGCGCGAAGACGCCTTCTTCGGCCAGATACCGGTTCATTCGAAAACCACCGGCAGGATCGGCCAGCCGAAGAACTGTATGCAGACCGATCTGCCCGTAACTTTCAAGCAAATCAGGATGCTTTTCCAAAAGAGCTCCATAGCCATCAGCCAGACGCTTTCCTTTTTTAATCACATCATTTAAGAAATCGGGGGTATTGATAATATCGATCAATGCCGATGAGACGACACAACCGAGATCAGAACCGCTGGTGCTGGAATAGTGGCTGTAGGGATAGGTCAGAAAGAAACTGGCGACATCTTCGGTAAACATGGTCGCCGCCATGGGATAAAGTCCGCCGGTCAGACCTTTAGCCGATATCATGATATCCGGAATTACGCCTGCCGAATGTTCTATCGCCCAGAATTTTCCTGTTCTCCCGAGCCCTGTGACTACTTCGTCAATGATCAGCAGTGTTTCGTGCTGATCACACAATTTACGGACCTGGATAAAATAATCTTCAGGGGGGATAAGGAGACCGGCCTCTGCAATCATCGGTTCAAAAATAACCGCTGCCGTATCTTCCGAGATTTCTTTCCTGAGCGCTTCAATGTCGCCATACGGCACATGACTGAATCCCGGCATTAAGGGGCCGAAAGGTTCGGTATAATCCGGGTTGCTGTTTGTCGAGAGCGCAAACCCCGTGATTCCGTGATAACATTCATTTGCGGAAATGATGCCGGTTTTACCGGTAAAGCCCCGGGCAAGCTTGATTGCCAGATCCACGGCCTCTGAACCGGTGGAGCTGAAAAATACACAATTAACATCTCCCGGCGTTGTCGCAGCGAGTTTATCCGCAAGCAATAATTTTTCTTCCGACATCAGGAAATTATTGCCCATATCGATACGTTCCAGGGCTTTCTTCAGAACATCGACAAGAACAGGATGGCGTCTTCCCAGATTGAACACTCCCTGAAGCGCAAGTGCGTCAAGAATTTCCCTCCCGTCGATATCTCTTGATACGCATCCGCGCCTTTCCGTTTCGAAAATATCGAGCCCGACATGACTCATCGTTCGAACACGCATTTCACCGAAACGATGCGCGTATCGCTTGAGCAGAGCTTTCTTTTTTTCTGAAATTTCCTGGTCCATGGTCTCCTCTTCAATTAAATCTGCGGATATCAGGGCCGATTAAACATCTATCTCAAGCAGCTTTGCGGCATTTTTATAATAAATCAGATCTTCAAGGGACCGGTCTCCCCTGCATGCGATCTTGACCGTCCTGATATGAGGCGGTCGGCTGCCCCATGGCCAGTCAGACGCATACATTACCTTTTCCGCGCCAAATGTTTTAATCAGCTTCCTTATGGTTTCAGGTGATTGAACGCTGGTGTCTACCCAGACATTGGAACAGTCATGAAGTCTTTTGCGGACATCATTGTGCCAGAAGAGACCTGAATGCCCTACAATGAAATTGACATTCGGAAAAGACCGGACAAGAGCTTCGACATCCGCAATATTTCCGTTCTCGGGAGAATGTTTATCTGACTCATTTTTAAAATAATAAAATGCCTTGCCGGCATGCATCAACACTGGTTTTTTCAGTGGAGCGAATGCCTGAACAGCCTCGAAAGTTCTTGTATCGGTAAGCGGCATCCGCTGTATGATCGGATGCAGTTTAAGTCCTCTCGCGCCCTTCCTGACATCTTCAGCCAGTTTTTTTGGGACATCATATTTCCTGGTAAAATCGACGCTCGTGAAAGGGATGATCCGATTATCCAGTTTAGCGGCTTCAGACAGATCTTCAAAGGTAACATTGGGAGCAATCGGCAGGCAGACTGTAAAATCCACGGATGTCTCCTCCAGAGATTTCCGCATATTCTCCAGAGTAGCGGTCTGGTTTCTTGCACGCTGACCACGGGTGGCCAGTTTTTCTATCATAAAATAGAGAAACTTTCCTGTTCCAAGGCTTCTCATGAGAAGTTTTTCATTGTTGCCCTGGGGGTCATATATTTTCTGCATTACAATATTTTTTTTATAAATGAGATCTCTGCCGTTAGGATATAAAATATCGCCAAGATGACTGTGAACATCGATAATCATGCGCTTACCTCCGGAATTGAGTCATATGCGTTTATCTGTTGTTATAAAAAAAATGGGATACTGATTATCTAACACTGTAAATGCGCAGAGAAATTCCCATCTACTTCCATAGATTGTCATATATAAATAAAATACGAAAAAAGCACTATATTTTTATGGATCAGATGCTAAAGGTTTTGAGATGTCATCTCATAAAGCGGGCTCATCCTGAATTCTTCCGGCGCCAGGATGAGAATATTCGGGATCCAGCTTCAATAGAAAGCCGAAAGCCGGCTTTCCAGGCGCTTTACATGCTGAGACCTTTGAGAAGAATGGCTTTTGAAGGGTGTTGCAGAAGGGGGTTTGTAATTCCGCTCTACAATATTTCAAATATCCTTTGGCAAATTTCGGTTAAAATGCAAATAAAATACAAACTGTTGCGCATGATATGTAATTTTCGTGAATGAACAGCTATGATGTCACCTAATTCTCCCAAGATCGCCTGAAATTTATATATAAGGAGATGTTCCAAAGATCTCATAAGAGGTGGAGATGATTATGAACGTTAAAAGTGCTATGATTCCGGCTGATATAATTGAAAAAGCAATTTTTTTTATTCGGAACCAGAGAGTAATGCTGGACACCGATCTTGCAGCTCTTTATGGTGTTCAGACAAAAGTATTAAATCAAGCCGTTAAGAGGAATGAGAGGAGATTCCCATCAGATTTCGTGTTTTTCCTGACAAAAGAAGAAAAAGATGAACTGGTCACAAATTGTGACCGGTTGAAAAGAATGAGGCATTCTTCCGCGCTACCCAGAGCTTTTACAGAACAAGGGGTAAATTCGGGGATGCCCTTTACTTCTGAAGTTTAGATGCTCCCGTAATAAATCGCCGGGGAATTTCCGGGATGCCGGGAAATGACGGTTTCAGAAACTTTTAACAGAATAATTCCTGAATCGTAGAGCAGGGTATCAAAGCAAAAAAAATGGTCAGGCTGTTTGCCCGGCCATTTTTTATTGGTGCCCCCGGCAGGAATCGGACCTGCGGCCAACGGATTAGGAATCCGTTGCTCTATCCACTGAGCTACGGGGGC
>CAZOEH010000184.1:0-6164 GCA_964578785.1 uncultured Desulfonema sp.
GGGTGACGGATTACCATGGCCGGAATTCAACGATATTTACGTAAAATAAATGAAAAGCTGCATGCATTACAAAATTTTAGCGGCAAGTCCCCTGTGGACCCCTCCGGGCTTAATAAGTTTGTCGAGGAAGCGATGGAAGAATATTTTCATGAGCAGAAGTTGGATAAGAGTGAGCGACAGAAGCAATCTTTTGATAAGGTCAGGTTCCCAAAGGCCCTGGAGTGGCTTTTGGAAAATGATTTCAGAGGGAAAAAGGTATTAGAGGTGGGTGGGTATGGGCTCGCTTCTTATGTCATCAGAAAGTACTTTAGCGATAACGAATACATAAATACCGCTTTCGACCTTAGAGAGAAATTCCCGTATGAGGACAACAGCTTTGATTTTATTCTCAATATGGAAGTCATAGAACATGTGTGTGATATTAATTACCAGCATGCCACAACGCTTACCGGCGTAAAGCAATGCCTGAAAGAATGTCACAGGGTCCTGAAGCGCGGGGGAAAAATGTTTTTGACCACTCCAAACGCGAACAGCTTTTGGATAATTCAGAGAGCAATGATGCAACAGCCGCCGATGCTGTATGATTACCATTTCAGAGAGTTTACAGTTGCCGAGATCAGAGATCTGGTGGCCGCCGCTGATTTTGAAATTCTCTTGCTCAAAACCGAGACCGTATGGCATTTCTGGGATTTTTCAACAATAAAAGAATTCATGTTAAAGCAGGGGTATTCAGTCGAAAACCGGGGCGATGATATTTTTCTGTTGGCGAGAAAATAGAATGGGGAAATTTCCTTTTCAAAAAATGATATGCCAATTTTTGATTGTATTATTTGTCCTTTGTTTTTCGTTGTCTTATGGAGAAGAAGACAAAAGTGAAAAATACCGAAATATTGCAATTGAGACCAAAAGCCTGATAGAGCAAAATTTTATAAAATGGGAAATAGAAGAAGATGTTCTGGTGAAGAAAGAAAAGATTGAATCTGTTACTATTGAGACACACAAGGTCGTCTTTTCAAACGGAGTAACGTATCAGTATTGGTACGGGCTGCCCAGAAAACCAATTCATGCTGTTTTATCCATACCTGGGGCGGGGACTACGGACTCCAAGAATGTGGCGGTAGGATTCGGAAAAGAAGGATATGCGGTTATAAGCTATTGTTGGTGGCAGCCTAACAGTTCCGGCACTCTTTTTAATGAAGATGCTCAAAAAGATAGGCTCTATGATGCCATAATGATAGGACTTACCAGCGGTGAGATATTAAAGAGACGTAATCCTGATTTGACAGCCAGCGGGTTTTTCATTGAGGGGACCAGTTATGGAGGAATTATTGCTGCATGGATCGCATCGCTTTCCAAGGATGTAAAGGCAATCTCTGTCCATGCCTCAACATTAGATATTATTTCTTTAAAAGGACAATCTAGGTTGCTTGCCAACACTATCCCCACTGATCGCATTGCAAGATTTCAACCGGATTTTGTCTTTAAGAAAAAAATTCCGCTATTTGCAATATTGAGATCAATGGATGAATTCTTTCCCTTGGAAGAAGTTTACAAAGTATTTTCTGATCGCCCCATGACAACAGTAAGGATTATTCCGAATGTTGATCATGAAGGTGGATTGCCGGTGTCCTATTTTTCTTTGGTGGGCAGCTTTTTCAAGTCTATTGAAAAATTTCCACTTGCGAAACGCGTCTCCCCGGTCATCAAAATCACGCGAAATCAATGGTTCGAAAAGGATATTAAAGTTTCATGCAGTGATAACGATGCAATCAGCCATGTCTATGTTACTCAAAGCAGTCCTTTTGAAACTGCTTATTTCCGTGAACTCAAACAGTCGACAAATGATGTTTTTACCACATATCTGAACAGTAGATTAAACAGCTATTTTATCGTTGACGTGCAGGACCGCAACAGCGCTGTGGTCTCCTCATATGTTATAAGGCAAAATCCGTCAATTCCTGCTGCTAACTGATCTTAAGGCGGTGGAAATAAATAAAGGTAGCAACTTTTGGAATTATATTTGTGGCATTACATAACGAATTATCGCTCCGGCAACAAAACAGAAGATCTCCCTTAGCTGTCATTCCGGCTTGTCCGGAATCGGCTGTTCAAGTTCCTCATACAAATCTTTAAAGGCAGGATTCATTTTCCTTAAGCGTCAACTTGGCCTGCCTGCTCATATCTTTCATTTGTTTCTCTCTTATAATTGCAGCCATACTATTTTCACAGACCTCATAGTACAAAAACCGATGCAACGCATATTTTGCAGTGAAACTTTCCGGTTTAAGATTGTTCCTATGTTCATATACTCTTCGCATAAGGTCGTTGGTTACGCCGACGTAAAGCGTCGGCCTCCTATTAGCCATAATATAAACGTAATATTGTTTAGCCACAAGTAAAACTCTTAACAGCCGATTCCGGACAAGCCGGAATGACAAAAAAAGAGAGTTTGCACAAGGTCACCTTATTCAGTACCGGATCGATAACGTCTACCTACCACATCGACCTGTTGAGTTGAGACCTTTATATTTTCCACCGCCTAAGGAGTTCAGTTAGTTGACAAGGTATGATAATTGCTTTTATTAAAATATAAAGTTTATAACGTGCCCATTGCTAATATATAAACAAAAGTCTTATAATAATATCAAAGAATTAGTCTTAATTAACTAAGAAAAAATAATTGTTATACATTTGATGAAAAGGGATAAAATCATGAAAAAAATTCTTTTCCTCTTTATTAGCCTTCAGCTTCTCTTGCCAGTTATTGCTTTAGCCGTCCCCCCCCAACACCACCTCTATATCGGCGCATTTATAGGACCGGACAAGAATAATTCATCACAAGGCGGCTGGGATAATGACCTTAGTTACAGCGTTGACAGGGAAATGGTGAATTGGCAGGGTAAGAATTTTGCCTTTGAACAGACATATATGAGTGTTGATTATGATGTGCAAAATCTTGATGAGCTTGTTTTCTTAGAGTTGGAATCGATATGGTATTACGGTAGAGTCCCTATGGTGAACCTGACCTATGATGCTGTGCAACATTATAGTCAAACAGTCGGGTGCACCGAGACGTTTGTTGAATTGTCGAGCAATCTCAGCAATCCCTCCAGTAGTGAGTATCAGCGGTTGGTGTTATGGGCACAGGGATTGAAACGATGGCTCGACCTGGGAAGCAGCCGATTTCTTGTATTGGCATTTCTTCAAGAGCCGAATTTCAGTTTCTGTGCGAAAGACAATGACCCTTCCACGTGGGCTTTTGTGGACCCTGACGCCTCCAAAAGCTCATTCAGAAAAGGGAGGGCGATTGTCGAATCTGTGGTCGGTACTAATGCCGCTTCCCGTATCCAGTGGGCCTTCGCCCCGACGAATGAGTCAAACGGCTTCATGCCGGGCTTTGAGGCATACTACCCTGGAGATGATGTTGTCGATTGGGTCGGATTAAGCGCCTATAATATTGGTGGTTATACTATTCCTCAATGGATTTACCCTTGGCAGTCTTTTGATGATATGGCCCGTCCTTATCTTGACAGAATGAGGGCCCTCGCACCGAGAAAACCCTTAGCGATTTTTCAAACCGGCAGTGTTTCTTTTGGCGGGGATAAGAACCAGTGGATACAGAAATTTATTCAGGACGCGCTTTCTTATCCCAAGCTTTATCTGCTGTTATACTTTAATACTATTGTTCCATATGATAACGGTTTTCCACAAGGCATGGACTGGCCCGTATTTTGGAATGATCCCTACAGCGCCTCTCTTTTAAACGGGTATGGGCCGCTTACGTCGGTCTCACATAATAATATGAGGTATACAGGCTGGCTGACAGCCATTCAAAACCCCAATTCGGTTTTCTCATCCGTATCAATGCCTGCGGCTGGTAAATTCGGCGCTTGCAACTGGGATGTCGTGAAATGTGTGGCTCCGATAGGTAATAACTACAATTTGCTTCCGGAGCTGAGGGACAGAAATGCCATAAATCAATATAACGGGATTACCAACTGGGAAGTGCTCGCTTCGGGGCTTGACCCGCTTTCAAATAATATACAGTCGACCGAAACTGACTGCCACGACGGCATCGACAATGATGCTAACGGAAGGACTGATGAGGACGATACTTTTGTTTGCGGCGACCTCACCTTGGCGGAAGGGGTAGTCACGGATGACAATATCCTCAGCCAGGATGAATACAGGTATTTTCAGTTTCTCGCGCCGGGAAGTTCCCGTGTAGATATCACTATTACAGACATTGGCGGCGCTGCCGGAGACGTGGACCTCTATGTTATGAAAAACGGCAGACCCACCCTTACGTCATATGATTACAGATCCGTCAATGCCGGGAAAAAGAACGAGACAGTCTCGATCAACGTGCCTGAATCCGGAATATGGCACGTGTTGGTATACGGCAAACAGGTCGGCCCTTATAAGATACGGGTCAGGAACCAGTTCGCTGTGACTCCCCAGATCGGAAACATCAAAAATGTCGTGGCTTGCGACATAGATCATAACGGGCAAGACGACCTGATATTCTCCATAGCCAATTTCGGCTTCCAGGCTTATGAGAACAATGACAAATGGCTCAATCTTTTGGCTGATGGGACAACGCCTTCAACTATGGGGTGCGGAGACATTGAAGGGGACGGAGTGCCGAAGATCATCGGGGTCTGGAGCGGAAGCAATTTGCTGAAGGAATTTTCAACGGCAACATGGTCCTGGCAGAATATTAATGTTCCTCCAGGCGGGGTCCCTGGTTCGTTAATCGTGAAAGATACGGACGGCGACGGAATGGCGGAGATCATCGGGCTTTTCAAACAGTCAAATGCCCTGAAGCTCAGAAGAGGAAGCACCGGCTTATGGGAAGACATGCCCCGTCCTCCTTCCGTTACTTCCGCGCCTGATGAAATAGTAGGGGAAAAAATCAGAAATGACGAGGACCCGTCAATTGCCGGAGTATGGCGCACCCAGGGGCAGGTCCGGATTTTCAGCTTCGCGAAAAATAGCTGGACCAACATTTCTCTTCCTTTTTCCGCTGCGCCGGATATCCTGAAAGTCGGGGACGTAGATAATGACGGCCTAGTAGATCTCGCGGGAGTTTGGAGAAGCTCCTATATTTCAACGCAGGTAAGGAGCGGGTTTACCGGGCAATGGGTAGAGATTCAGGCCGAGGCATTTAACACCCCTGATTCCCAGCCAGCGTTGATAGAATTGGCTGATGTTGATGCCGACAACAAAGAAGACGTGGTTTCAGTATGGGCGAATGCCTGGGCGCAGACGAAGATATATTTGCAGAGCTGGCCGGGCTGGGAGCTGGTATACCTTGGCTCCCCGTCCTTCATTGCCGCCGGGAATTTTGACGGCGATCCGGGGGGCCGCAAAGATGTTGCCCTGATTTGGAGTGATCATATCAAGATATGGACAAACAATACGACTCTTGAAGATGTGGAAGTCGACAGCTTCTTTGCAGATGTGCCCCAGGGTTATTGGTCTCTTCCGTGGATTGAGAGGCTCTATAATGCGGGTATCACCAGCGGCTGCAGCGTGGACGACTCCGCTACTCCGGCCAATGAGGCGCAATATTGTCCTGACAACCCTGTGACACGGGCCCAGATGGCTGTTTTTCTGGAAAAAGGGAAAAACGGCGGTAGTTACCTGCCGCCTCCTGCCGCCGGTATATTTGCCGATGTTCCGATTGCACCTGCACCTTATTGGGCTGCGAACTGGATAGAGCAGTTTTATAAGGACGGGATCACCAGCGGCTGCCTTAGCTCACCCTTGAGCTACTGCCCCGACAACCCTGTGACACGGGCCCAGATGGCTGTCTTTCTGCTGAGGATAAAGCATGGCCCGGCGTATGCGCCGCCGGCGGCAACCGGAGCTATGTTTAATGATGTGACGGCAGGAACTTTTGCCGCTTCCTGGATAGAGGAACTGGCGGTTGAGGGGATTACGTCCGGATGCGGCGGAGGAAACTATTGCCCTGACAGCCCTGTGACAAGGGCCCAGATGGCGGTGTTCCTGGTGAGAGTTTTTGATCTCCCTTAAAGGCAGTTGCCCGGCGGAACTTATTTCCGTTTTGACGCTGTGAATGCTTTTTGAGTTAGCGCTTCTGCATAAAGTCGAAGCAAAAGAGCTGAAAAAACCTTACATGACGACCTTGTTTTGATTTG
>CAZOEH010000185.1:0-6158 GCA_964578785.1 uncultured Desulfonema sp.
CGGTGAGAAGCGTATTCCTGTTCCCGCTTTTTCCGATATTCAAAGCACCCTTATTCCCTGCATGAAAGAGTACGGCTACTTTTTAAATCTTAAAGACCTTTTCAGCGGCGCGCTTTACGGGACACCTTTTCAAAAAGGATTTCCGCCCGAAAGAGTTGAATACTACAAGGATAAGGATGCTGTAATCCCCGGATTCATGACGCTTCACACTCCGGGCCACAGGCCCGATTCGGTATCTTTTCTTGAGCCTGTAAGCGGCGTCTTCGTTTCGGGAGATTTTCTGCTTGTAATCGGCGGAAAAGTCATGATTAACAGTTATGTATCGAGCAAAAAAGACCAGGATGAGTCCGTAAAGCTCATAAAAAGCATCAAAGAGATAAAATACATTTATCCCGGGCACGGAATATGGGTTCCGTTTAAATCTGATGAAATAGAAAACAATTAACCGTTACTATCTTAAAACCGGAAAAGAAATTCTGTTTTATTTTATCGGTAAAAATGATAATATCCCGGCTGGTGAAAAACAATTTTGATGAATCCGGTATCGGGAGAGGAAAATGAAAAGAGTCTTTAAACCTTTAATCATAATTGTCTTTTTGACGGGTTTCTTCTTTTCGAATATATACGCCGCGGGGAAAATGGATTTTTCCGTTACACCCAAAACGAATAGCGGCAAAAAATGGCGGATAGGCTATCTTGAGGGAGGACCTAATGAAGGCTATCCTGATAACCTGCGCGCTCTCATCACAGCCCTTTCTGAAATCGGATGGATTAAGAATATTGATTTTCCGATTACGGCTGATAAAAGCGAAACAAAAAACTTGTGGGTTTGGATTTCACGCAACGTAAAAAGCGATTATATCGAATTTCTTCCTGATGCATACTGGTCGAACAACTGGGATGAACAGCTGCGCCCGGAAAACAGAAAATTAATTCTTGAACGTCTGAACCGGAATAAAGATATTGATCTTATGCTGGCAATGGGAACATGGGCGGGACAGGACCTTGCCAATAATGAGCATTCTGTTCCGACAACCGTTATGTTCGCTACCAATCCGGTTTTATCCGGTATATCAAAAAGCATCAACGATTCGGGCTACGATCATCTGCACGTCCATATTGATCCGACACGCTATGAAAGGCAGATCCGGATTTTTCATGATATTTTCCATTTTAAAAATCTTGGGGTGGTGCTGGAGCAGAATACGGCTGAGGGAAGATCATATGCGGCGATAGATGACATAGAAAAGGTTGCAAAGGAACTTAAATTCAACATCATTACATGCAATGCCCCTTTTTCAGGAGTTACACCGGAAGAGGCCCGCGACGCGTTCATGAAATGCCATGAAGAGCTTTCCCGGAAAGCCGACGCGGTTTATATCACGGTTCACAGGGGTATTACCCTTTCCTACATGTCTAAACTTATGGAACCCTTTTTGTTAAATGAAATACCGACCTTTTCTCAGCGCGGAACAGAGGAAGTCAGGCACGGCGTCCTGCTGTCAACATCCGCTGCCGGATCCAATTATGTCGGCCGGTTTCATGCTGAAGCAATAGCAAAAATATTTAACGGCGCAAAGCCCCGCGATCTCGAACAGCTTTTTGAAGATCCGCCCCGTATTGCAATTAATTTAAAGACAGCGCAGATTATCGGATATGACCCCGCCATTGACGTGCTGGGTTTTTCAGATGAAGTGTTTGAAGATATCGAAGAGGCCAAATAGCCTTACCAGGGAGAACAGATTCATGAAAGTCCGGTTGCAGTTTTTATCCGTATTTATGATCTTGTTGATGTTTACTTTCAATGTCTTTGCCGCAGACCCTGTAAAGAGCGGGAGCAGGACGCCGAAAGTCAAAACGGAAAACCCCGCCGGGAGAGAAACCGGGAATGAATCGGGAAATACTCCGTCGCCGGCAAAGAATATAAAAACATTTACCCATGTAATAAACCAGCCTTTTGCCGGGAGCCAGTCGCCCGATGACGCAAAGGTGGCGGCAGTCGTCAAGGGTAAGACGGAGGTTCTTGAAAAGGCCGGCACTTATCTTGAAAGCCTGACGGTGGTTGAGAATTTTACCCTGACAAAAGACCAGAGTATCGCCCTTGCTTCCGGCATTCTCACTGTGGATATTTTATCTCAGAAGAATTATGCGACAGATGAAGGCTTCGGGATAATACTTGAATTGAAAATTGATGTCGACAACAGCCTTATGAATAATCGCGTCAAACAGATACAGGAAGACAGAATACTCATAGAAAAATACAGCGAGCTTAAAGAACGCGAAAAGGAATTGCTGGAGAGAATTGAAAAACTGCAAAAACAGAGCAAAGTACTTGCAAAGAATGCGGCTGCGGACAAACATGAGAAAAAGAAGAAACTGAGCAGGGATCTTGACGAGGCCATCCAGGCTCTACCGGCAGGTGAGTGGAATAAAAAAGCCCTGGCATTATGGAAAAAAGGGAGATACATCGATCCGGAAAAAGCGATAGAATATCTCACTGAATCGATCAGGATTGATCCGCACAACGAGGATTCATACAACAACCGCGGAGTCGCCTATTATAATATCGGCCGCAGAGAACAGGCGATTGAAGATTTCAATCACGCTCTTCTGCTTGATGGCAAATATGCAGACGCTTACAATAACCGCGGGGACGCTTATTTTGAGATGCGCAGGTTTAACCAGGCCATCAGTGATTACAATGAGGTCATCCGCTTAAACCCCGGGAACGTCGAAGCTTTTCTCGACCGGGCGGCGGCTCATAAAAATCTCTGGGAATACCGGCTTTTCCTCGAAGACCTGCGGAAGGCGTTTTTGATAGATCCGAATTTGTCCAAAAAACCGAACAGGCAGACCAGCGCCTTCCTGGAATTAAACGAGCTGGAACATTTGTGCGAAAAAGCGAAGATCGCCTGCGGTATGGGGTTGTGCAATTCACAAAAATTCCTCGATGCGGGAGGATTCTGTAAATAAAGACTCAGGTTTTTGGTTTATAGTTTCTGGTTTCTGGTTAATAGAGAAAAACCATAAAACTGCAAACCAGAGACCAGAAACCAAATCATTATAATAATCGGGCAAAAGAGGGTGTTATACAAAGGTCTCGGTCATTTGCCTGTTGAAAGATCTATCATTTTACGGACGGCCTCTTTTGCCGGAATCCTTATATCTTCTGGAACTCTGACTTCTCCCGTCATGTTTTCAAGGCTTACCGCCACATCTTCAAGGGTTATCTTTTTCATGTTCCTGCATTCCATATCCTTCGAAACAGGGTAGAATGTCTTTGAAGGATGCGCCTTTTTCATTGGATGAAGTATTCCGGTCTCAGTTCCCACGATAAAGGAGCTGCTTTCCGATTCGCCCGCATATCTTATCATCCCGGAAGTGCTCAAAACAACATCCGCCAGTTCAAGAACTTCCGGGCGGCACTCGGGGTGCGCCATGAAAACGGCGCCCGGATGCTTTTCCTTGGCAAGGAGCACGATTTCGGGTGTAAGCATATTGTGAACAATGCAGTAGCCTTCCCAGAAATGCAGCTTCTTTTTCGTATGCAACGCTGCATATTTTGCGAGGTTCTTATCGGGAACCATCAGTGCCTCGTCGGCGTCGAGACTGTTTACAACCTTCACTACATTCGCCGATGTGCAGCATATGGTCGAAAGCGCCTTTACCGCCGCGGTTGAGTTCACATATGTGACAACAGGCATCGGCGGAAGTTCTTTCATCTTTTTTAAAAGAGCTTCAGGCGTAACCATATCGGCCATCGGGCATCCCGCATCCATGCGCGGAAGCAGAACGGTTTTTTCGGGAGACATGATGGAAGCCGTCTCCGCCATGAAATGAACTCCGCAAAAGACTATTACCTCAGCATCGGTCTGCGCCGCCTTTATGCTCAGCTCAAGGGAATCCCCGCAAAGATCCGCGGTATCCTGTACTTCAGGTCGCTGGTAATTATGCGCAAGCATTATCGCTTTTCTCTTTTTTAATAATTCTCTTACTTTATTTTTAAGATCAATATTCCCCATTATTCACCAATCCTTATAATTTCAGCTCCTTCAGGTATTTTAAATGTAAAAATCGAACCGGGACTGTCGACAAACTTTGAATCAAGAAGATCTATAGCCGTTTCATCTCCGTAAGCGTTATAAATACCGATCCTTGAAATTTCAAAAGATTTTTTTGAAACTGAAAGAAATACCTCAGTAAGGTCGGCCCTTTTCTCTTTCGGCGCAAGTCTTAAAACAAAATAATCATACTTGTCTTTTTTGAGTGAAACTGCAAAATGTCGTCTTATTATCCTGATATCCGATAAGAAGCTCGCCCCTTTTCCTGTTTCAAAAAATTCAGGAGCCTTACCGGTCATGACCTGATTGATATCAGGCCTGTATATCCAGAGATTCTCCCCGTCAGTAATAACAAACTGTTTTTCGGGTTTTTCATATTCCCACCTCATCATGCCCGGACGCTTTACAAAAATCTTTCCAGACGCAAAATCCGTTATATCCATTGCCTTTAATGTGGACTCCTGGATGAATCTTGCGGTAAAACCGGGAACGGAATACCTGTTCTCAATTTTAGTTATAATCTCATTGGCAGTCAGGGAGGATTCAGTTCCATTGGCATAAGAGCCGGAACAGATCTGCCCCAATATGGCTGCAATGCATAAAATCATAGTTTTTATTTTCATAATTTGTAGCTCCGTAATTCCTGACGAGCCTTTAAGCTCATATAATTTTTCTTATAATATTCCGTTTTGCCGAAAACGGCAAGGGGGGTTCGATAATAAATATATTCTAAATCGGCCTTTAACAGAACTTATTTGATTTTAAGTAAATATTGAGATAAATAAAATGCTGTCAGAAGTACAGGCTGTTTTTTCAAGACCGGATAATAAATATTCCCCAAAAGCTCATTAAGAGAGCATATTTAGACTTTTTACGAGAACTTCATCGTTGAGCAGCTTCTACTATATAAAGTGAACCCAAAAAACCATAAGAAAAGAGGCATATGGAATCTGAAAAACAGCTTTTTGATTCGGCCATGGCCTGGGGAGCGGATTATTTCGGCATCGCGGATTTATCCCCGGCCCATAACACCGTTCTCGAACAGGGCGGAACGGAAATCGCAGGGTATCCGCGCTCCATTTCAGTCGGAATCGCCCTCTTCCATCCGATTGTAAATCAGTTATCACGACACATTGAACGTGCGGCGGCAGTCAGTTATAAATCCCACTGCTACGATATAATCAATGCGCGCCTTGACCAGATAGTCTCCCGTTTGGCAAGTCTCCTGCAGCGCGGGGGACACAGGGCTTTCCCAGTTCCCGCCTCAAAGCGGGTGGATGATGATAAGATCTGCGCCAGTTTTTCTCACAAACTGAGCGCTCATCTGGCCGGATTGGGCTGGATCGGGAAAAACTGTCTCCTGATTACTCCGGACATGGGGCCCCGGGTTCGTTGGGCCACGGTATTGACGGATGCGCCCCTTACAGCAAGCGGTAAATCCATGGATGGACGTTGCGGCGATTGCCGCGAGTGCGTTGACATTTGTCCGGTAAGGGCTTTTACCGGAGAATCGTTCCGGCCGGAAGAACCGAGATCGGCCCGGTTTGACGCCTCCAGATGCGACCGGTACTTTTCCAAAATGAAGAAGAAGGATGCCGAAACAGCCGTATGCGGGTTGTGCCTGTTTACCTGTCCTCATGGAAGAAGGTAAGAAACAAAACATGAAATATTGACCCCGGTAAGCGGAACTTTTTTCAGCACCTCATTGGGGAGCAGAAAAACGCAGAAAATAATTACTGACCGGCTAAAGAGAAAGGAGGCCCCATGAACGGGAGTACCATTAAAATCAGACTCATGAAGGCTGACGATTTTGGCGCTGTGGTTGGGATTGACGAGAAAGTGCTCAAGGTTCCCCGTCCGGAGTACTATGAAGTGAAGTTCGAAAAGCTTCTCAGATCCAAAGATTATTTGCCCGTGTCCCTGGTGGCGGAGGATGAAGCCGGAACGGTGGTGGGGTTCATAATGGGGGAGCTCTATATGGGAGAATATGGCATATCCCAGGAAGAAGCAACCCTGGATACCATCGGCGTTGATCCTTCCTGCCAGCATAAGGGTATCGGTGAGCAGTTGATTAATGAATTTGTGGATCATTTGAGA
>CAZOEH010000186.1:0-6138 GCA_964578785.1 uncultured Desulfonema sp.
TCTCGGTGACAATGTAGTGAGATCTATCGCAATGGATGTTACAGATGGTTTGGTTAGAGGCATGTCGGTAAAGGATACAGGAAAACCGATTATGATGCCGGTTGGTCCCGCCGGACTTGGAAGAGTATTAAATGTCGTCGGACGTCCGGTCGACGGGCTTGGCCCGGTAAGCCATGAAAAAATGATGCCTATTCACCGTGAAGCCCCCAAATTTACGGAGCAGGATACAACTGTTCGTGTTCTTGAAACAGGCGTAAAAGTTATAGACCTGCTTGTACCATTCCCGAGAGGCGGCAAAATGGGAATGTTCGGCGGCGCCGGAGTCGGTAAAACGGTTATCATGATGGAGATGGTTAACAATATCGCCATGCATCACGGTGGTATTTCAGTATTTGCCGGAGTCGGTGAAAGGACGCGCGAAGGAAATGACCTGTATCACGAAATGAAAGTTTCAGGTGTTCTTCCCAAAGCGGCCCTGATATACGGTCAGATGACCGAACCCCCCGGTGCAAGAGCGAGAGTTGCGCTGTCCGCTTTAACAGCCGCCGAATACTATCGTGATATTGAAGGGCAGGACGTTCTCATATTCATTGATAATATATTCAGATTTACCCAGGCGGGCTCGGAAGTTTCGGCTCTTCTCGGGCGTATGCCGTCAGCCGTCGGTTATCAGCCCACTCTTGCCGTTGACCTTGGTGAACTTCAGGAGCGCATTACTTCTACCGACAAGGGATCAATAACGGCTGTTCAATGCGTTTATGTTCCTGCAGACGATTTAACAGACCCTGCTCCTGCTACGACTTTTGCCCATCTGGACGGCACTGTTGTTTTATCAAGACAGATTGCGGAACTTGGTATATACCCTGCTGTTGACCCGCTTGATTCGACATCCAGAATTCTGGATGCCTCTTATATCGGCGAAGAGCATTATCTCGTTTCCCGTAAAGCCCAGCAGATTCTTCAAAAATATAAGGAGCTTCAGGATATTATCGCTATCCTTGGAATCGAAGAATTGTCCGATGAAGATAAAGTTACTGTGTCAAGGGCACGAAAGATCCAGAGATTTTTATCGCAGCCATTCCATGTAGCTGAGACATTTACAGGAATGAAAGGCAAGTACGTTAAAATTGCCGATACGGTAAGAGGGTTCAAGGAAATTTGCGAAGGCAAGTATGATGATCTTCCTGAACGCGCATTTTATATGGTTGGAGGTATAGAGGAAGCCGTTGAAAAAGCAAAGCAAATGGCCGATGAAAAGTAGAAGTGAGGGCATATAATATGGCCGGAAACATAAAAATTGAAGTTGTTACACCTGAAAAATCAGTCGTTAGCGAAGAAGCGCAAATTGTTATGGCTCCCGGCTCACTGGGTGAATTTGGAGTTCTAATTGGCCATACGCCCTTTTTCACCACACTGAAGATCGGAATTATCCGGTACAAGGATATTAAGGGAGAAGAAAGGTTTGTATTTGTCAACGGTGGATTTGCTGAGGCACTTCCTGACAGAGTTACTGTGCTGGCTGAATCTGCTGAAAGAAGGCGTGATATTGATCTGGAAAGAGCAAAAGCCGCTTTACAACGCGCTCAGGAACGCCTGGCAAAAGAAAGTGCCGAAAAAGATATCGATTTTATAAGGGCTAAGGCAGCTTTGGACAGAGCATTATATCGTGTGAAGCTTGCTGAAACAAGACATCGCTGATTACTTAGAGGTTTGCAGACGTAAATTACCAGTTTCTGATATGCAACAATAAAAAAGGGCGGCCGGATTATAATGGTTGCCCTTTTTTTATTGCTGTCGGGTCTTTCCTGCCTCGAGCTCTGCTTTAAAGGCTGAAAAGAGGGAGATATCGGGTAACTTCACACCATATATGAATGTATAATATTTTATGAGGTTGTTAATGACAAGTAAACTTGCTGCTGTAATTCTTGCCGCCGGTTTGGGGAAAAGAATGAAATCCGAAAAAGCCAAGGTATTAAACGAGATTAACGGCAGACCTATGGTCATGTATGTTATCGAAACAGCTAAAAAAATTGCAGGGAATAACATAGTTGTTGTTATTGGAAAGCAGGCTGAAAAAGTCAGTGAAACAATATCTAAAGAATATGAAGTTATTTTTGCATTGCAAAAAGAGCAGCTTGGCACGGGGCATGCGGTTAAGTGTGCTTTGCCTTTTCTGCCTGAATATTCGGAGCAGGTGTTAATCCTGTGCGGAGATGTACCACTTCTTTCTTATGATACTTTAAAGAGACTTTATGAAGAGCATATGAAATCAAATCGGGATATTTCTATTCTGGCGGTCGAATCCGGCAATCCGAAGGGATACGGCAGAATTATTCTCGATAATGAAAATAATGTTTCAGGAATAATTGAAGAGACTGATGCAACAGATGCGCAAAAACAGATAAAAATTATTAATTCAGGCATATATTGTGTGAAAAAAGAATTTCTAGAATATTCCCTGAATAAAATCAGCCCTGACAATGCTCAGGGTGAATTTTATCTTACGGATATAGTTAAAATCGGATATAATTATAATAATAACGTAGGAGCAGTTATTGGCCAGGATAATGAAGAGTTATTGGGAATAAACAGCATTCAGGATTTGATGGCTGTAGAACGCATAATTAAGAGACGGTTGGGTATTATCGCTTGACTTTGTTATTAATGGGATATTATAAAAGATAAATATAATGGGGTGTCGAGTTGGATAACGAATTGATTCTGCGGCAATTTGATGAAATAGAAAATAAACTTGAAAAGGTAGTTGCAGTTTGTAAATCGTACGAGGCGATTAATATAGAACTAAAAAATAAAATAGTTAAATTAGAGGAGGAGCTGCAGGGGAAGATCGAGGCCGAAAAGAGCTATTCAAAGGAAAGAAATATTATCCGGTCAAAAATAGATAATCTGCTCAGCAAGCTCGATGGTATTTCAGAAACTCATAAATAGCAGCCAACAAGATTATTTTGAAAGGTAGATATTTATTTGGAACAATTTGTAAAAATTGATATTTTGGGGAAGCAATATACATTTAAAGCCGAGACTGAATTTTCACAGGCAAAAGAAGTTGCCGATTTTCTCGTTAAAGAGGTTAGAAGGGTTGAATTACGGCAGCCGGATTTTCCGGCAAGCTATAACCAGCTTGGGATTATGATTTTGACTGCCTTGAATATTGCAAATGATAATATAGAGATTAAAAAAAAGCATTCAGAATTCCTGCGTGTAATTTCAGATAAATCGGCAAAATTGCTCAGCAAATTGGATGATTGTTTAATTCGGGCATTTCCATAATTTGTGTCTTAATAAAAAGTTGACAGAAAAGATGTTATATTATTGCTTCCTTTCAAAATAGTGATATTAACCGGCTGACAGTATTTAAGTATTTCTGTAATTTCCCCTGAATTGGATTTGTCTCACCGGGATTTTATGAAAATGGATTTATTTGGCATTTAACCCCTGCCGTGTTCGTGATTGGTATTTGTTCTTTGATCCAACAAAGATAATATCAGGAGCCTTCCTCGGTTTTGGTGTGCATGTTCTGCTTGTACAGAAAAGCCTAAAGAAACCATAAGGCACTAACTTTGAACGTTCGGTTCAGAGGCTTATCAACACGGCACTGTGGTGGGGGTTCATTCCCCCCTGGAATCAAAAAAGAGACATCTTGAAAAAATTTTGCCCTATTCTTTTTTGCTTCCCCCTCTTTTTATAGGTGTTTCCATACCATTAACCATGTTTACTTTTTATTTGTTTTATTATCATCATTTGGGATCGGTTCGGCTGAGCCGATCAATATATATGTTTTGAGAAATTGTATCGATTAAATCAAAAGTGATAAATAGTTGCAGGTACTTTATTTTGAATGATCAATCTGGAAAACTTGCTTTTTTGAGCTCATACTGCACAAGTGGAGATAACTGATGAAAGATATATATATAATAATTGCCGGCATAGTTGTTTTTGGAATAGGATTTGTCGTTGCTTATTGGATTAAGGGGAGAATAGCCTCTCAAAAAATCAAAGCTGCGGAGAATGAATCTAACAGAATAATAGAAGAAGCAAAGATTAAGTCGGATTCTATTATTAAAGAAGCTCAGATTGAAGCCAAGGATAAGCTTTTCAAGATGAAAAGCGAGTTTGATAATGAAAATAAAGAGACTAGAGCAGAGCTGAAGAAAAGAGAGAAAAGGTTAATACAGAAAGAAGAGAGCATAGATAACAAGCTTGAACAGATTGAACGGAGAGACAGGGAGTTTTCGCGAAAAGAGGTTATGCTCCAGAAAAGAGAAGAAAATATTGAGCGGAGTGAAGTTCTACATAATGAACTGATTGAAGAGCAGAAAAAACAACTTGAAAGGGTTTCCGATTTAACTGCCGAACAGGCTAAAGAACTTCTTATCAGGGCAATGGAAAATGAAGCCAGGCATGATGCTGCTAAATTGATTAAGAAAATCGAAAGTGAAGCAAAGGAAGAGGCTGACAAAAGAGCAAAAAATATAATTTCAACTGCGATACAAAGATATGCTGGAGAATTTGTTGCTGAACGAACAGTTTCTGTTGTTCAACTTCCTAATGATGAAATGAAGGGGCGAATAATTGGAAGAGAGGGGCGTAATATACGCGCGCTTGAAGCAGCGACTGGAATTGACCTTATAATAGATGATACACCTGAAGCAGTTATTCTATCCGGATTTAATCCCGTCAGGAGAGAAGTAGCTCGTATATCTCTGACAAGACTTATATCTGACGGCCGAATTCATCCCGCAAGGATAGAGGATATAGTAAAAAAGGTCGAGCTGGAGGTAGATCAGACAATTAAAGAGGCTGGCGAACAAGCCGCCTTTGATTTGGGTGTACATGGAATTAATAATGAACTTATAAAATATATAGGGAGATTAAAATTCCGCACAAGTTATGCGCAAAATGTTTTGCAGCATTCAATCGAAGTAGGTTTTTTCAGCGGTATAATGGCTTCTGAATTGGGTCTTAGTTCAAAGCTGGCAAGGCGCATGGGCTTGCTGCATGACATAGGAAAAGCAATAGACCACGAAGTTGAAGGCCCGCACGCGGTTATTGGAGCGAATCTTGCGAAGAAATTCGGTGAAGCCCCTAAAGTCGTTCATGCAATTGCTGCCCATCATGAAGATATACAGCCATCTTCAGTATATGCTTATCTGGTACAAGCCGCCGACGGACTTTCCGGGGCAAGGCCAGGTGCAAGAAAGGAACTCCTTGAGAATTACATAAAACGGCTGGAAGATTTGGAAAAAATAGCGAATTCGTTTAATGGAGTTTCGAATACTTATGCAATTCAGGCCGGAAGAGAACTGAGGGTCATTGTCGAAAGCGGAATCATATCCGATGAGGACTCAGTGATGCTTAGCAGGGATATTGCTAAAAAAATCGAAGAGTCACTTGTTTTTCCAGGGCAAATCAAAGTGATTGTGATACGTGAAACAAGAGCTGTTGAGTATGCCAATAAATGAGGTCGAGAATGGTCAGTTTAATTGATATTTTTATGGAACGTGGCTTTATTGAGCAAACCACCCACGAGGAAGAACTGAGAGATTATATTCAGAATGAGAGCGTTACATGCTATATAGGGTTTGATCCGACAGCATCAAGCTTGCATGTTGGAAGCCTTGTTCCAATCATGGCTCTTGCCCATATGCAAAGGCATGGCCATAGACCTATCGCGCTTGTTGGCGGCGGAACAGGGCTTGTTGGAGATCCAAGCGGAAAAACCGAGATGAGAAAGCTTCTAACCTCTGAAATGGTTGAAAATAATGCTATTGGAATCAAAAAACAGCTATCCCGTTTTATTGATTTTGATAAAGAAAAAGCACTACTGGTTAACAACAATGACTGGCTTAGCGAACTGAAATATATTTCGTTTTTAAGGGATATCGGAAAACATTTTTCAGTGAACAGGATGATTAAGGCCGAAAGCTACAAATTACGGCTTGATTCAGAAGAAGGTCTCAGTTTTATTGAATTTAACTATATGCTGTTACAGGCATACGATTTTTTGGAATTATTTGACAAATACAAATGCAAACTCCAAATGGGCGGAAGTGACGAGTGGGGTAATATTGTTGCCGGCATAGAACTAATAAGAAAGGTGCGAAAAGAAACTGCTTT
>CAZOEH010000187.1:0-6062 GCA_964578785.1 uncultured Desulfonema sp.
ATATAAAGACGGCATGGCATCAGGGAAAAAAAATCAGAAAAAGGTGTTTCTATATTTTTATTCCGATTCGTGCGGATATTGCGAAGATATGGAAAAAGTAACGTTTAAGGATAGATCTGTTATTGATACTCTCGATAAAAATTTTATTTCCATAAAAGTGAATGCGGACAAGGACAAGAAGACTGCTTCCCGCTACAATATCAGAGGTCTTCCCGGCAACTGGTTCATAGGGGAAAAAGGAGAATCTATAAGCAATCGTCCGGGGTACATTCCGCCGGGCATGTTTCACATTATCCTAAAGTATATAAATACTGACAGCTATAAAAGCATCTCCTTTAATAGTTATATAAAGAACCACGTAAATTCCGGAGGAAAAGTTTTAAAATAAGGAACCTCCGCCTGAGGCGGAAAATCCTTGAACCCTTTTCTTCAACAAATCGGGAGAAGAACCTTAAATCAGAAAGCGGTTATTATAATGGCAACAGATTTTTCAGTTATTAAAAATATTATCATGAATGCCGACCGGCCCGGTGTTCCGGCCGGGTTGTCATACGATCCGACATGCGTATTCATGCTTCTGTTCGACAAAGACGGAGAACTCAACATTCTTGCGGTTCAGAAAACGGATAATGAAGGATATCCCTGGCGCAATCAGGTGGCTTTACCGGGAGGACATATCGACAAGGAGGATATAAGTCCGCTGGAAGCCGCATACAGGGAGCTCGAAGAAGAAGTCAATATCAGGAAAGAGCATGTGGAGCTTATAGGATCGCTGGGACATTTCCAGACTATAAACTGTAAGGATATAAAGGTATTTGCAGGCATATGGCAAACTATGGATGTGATCAGATTTGAACCTGCCGAAATTTCGAGAGTGCTTGAGATACCGTTGAAGAATCTTGTAAAGATACATGTCGACTCAAAATTCAACGGGCGAATTCCGGATGTGATGGAACTTTTATACCCTCTTGATGATGTCATTATATGGGGTGTAACTGCGAGGATACTGCATCATTTTATTGAACTTATCCTGCCGGTTTATAAACCGGCGGCGCAATGATTTGCAGCCATGAAAAGTAATAGTCAGGACAGCAAAGTAAAAAGCTCCATATGCAAGGCATGCGAATTCTGAGGAATGAGGCGTACATATAAGTACGCCGCAAAGACGAAGGATGAAGCATAACGCAGCAGAGGGACTTTTTACGAAGCTGTCTATTTTGAAATACGGTCCCGGTAATGCTTTATGAGCCGGGTTGTCGTTGAAATCAGGATTGCAAGGCTCAATATTGAAAGAAGAGCCGGAACCCAGACATAACCGGCATATTGCATATCTTCACGGGCCGCAAACATGCCCGCGATTCCGAAAAGAAGTATAAGCAGCATTATAATAAAAATGATGACGCAGGCTTTCTCGGAATCATAGAAAGGATAAATAGCCTTTCTGAACATTGGTTTTATAATCATAATCAATCATAATTGCTTATGTGCCATGATAAATCAAGATGAAATTAAAGATAATGACTTCATAATATTTATGCGCAGAGGCGGATTCTGCTGCATTCTTTTTATGCTTTTTCTGTTCGGGGGGTGCGCACAACCGCCGAAAAAATTGATGATAAAAGACCTGAACATGCAGTATAAGGAAGGGACCATTGTTTCCGCCAAAATAGGCGGTCCTGTATCTTTTGATGAACTTATCGCCGATTTGAATGATTCACGCATGATCTATATCGGAGAGATACACACTTCAAAAGCCCATCATGATATCCAGCTTAAAATAATAAGGGAGCTGTACGGTAAAAATCCGGGGCTTACAGTCGGGATGGAGATGTTTGACCGGACATACCAGCCTCTCCTTGATAAATGGTCCGAAGGAATCCTGGAGCGGAAGTCGTTTATAAACAGAACCCACTGGTATGCAAACTGGAAATATGATTTTGAACTTTACAGCGATATGCTTGAATTTATAAAAGAAAATAAAATAAAACTGACCGGGCTGAATATTCCTTTCCATATCCCGGCAAAGATTTCAACCGGTGGCATTGATAGTTTATCTGAGGATGAAAAAAAATACCTCCCTCTTAATATCAACAGAACCGATCCGGCTCACAGGGAAGCTGTTGAAAAAATCTTCGGGCGCCACAAATTAAAAGGCAGGGATGATTTTGAAAATTTTTACATGGCACAGTGTGTCTGGGACGATATAATGGCCGAGACCGCAAGCAATAATATGAAGGACGGCATAATGGTGATTATTGCCGGAAACGGGCATGTTTTACGATACGGGATACCCGGAAGGGCCTTTGCCCGCAACGGCCTTCCATACAGGATTATCTTTCTTGCACCCGTGGGAACTGTCGCAGATATGAGCCATATCGATTATATCTGGGTTACTCCTTAAGACAGGAGAGAAGCTTTGCACGGTAAAATACGGGAAATCCTGCTTCCGGCAAACTCGTCCATTTTGATGAACCCGCTGGAAATAATATGTGAACGGATTTGAGATTTTTGGAAAAATTTAAATGCTAAGGTAAATGAGCTTATGAAAAAACCTGAGTTAAAATGCCCTTCATGCGGAAAAGAGCTTACTTTAAGAAAAACATGAAGAAGCATAAAAATGCGCTGCATGGAGTGCGGCGCCGATTATCGTATCGAAAATCTTGTCGATTCAATGAGCGACGGCTTTGAAGAGGCGCTCTCCGATATACGCTGTGACAGGTTGTAATAAGTATGATCAGGGATTAATTGATAAGGGATGAAAAAAAATATCAGGCTTACTGTAGAATATGACGGCACTGCGTATAACGGATGGCAGAAGCAGAAAAACGGCCGGACAATACAGAGTGAAATAGAAAACGCTCTTCTTGCCATGACCGGGATTAAGGTAACTCTTACAGGCTCAGGCAGGACTGATGCGGGGGTGCACGCTCTCGGCCAGGTTGCGAACTTTATCTGCGATACCAGGCTTGAACCCGAAGCTTTTTTTAATGGTTTGAACAGTCTTCTCCCGGCGGATATTGTCATTAAAGAATGTGCGCAGGTTCATGAAAAGTTTCATTCCAGGTATGATGCAAAAAGCAAAGTATATAATTACAGGATATTAAACAGAAAGTGCCCGGCTGCCGTTGGAAGGGATTACGCCTGGCATATAAGGAAGCCTCTTCTTCTTGATGCTATGGAAGCCGCGGCATCCTGTATTGCCGGAACCCATGATTTCAAAGCATTGGAAGGAACCGGAAGCCCCAGAAAAAGCAGTGTAAGAACCGTTTTCAGGGCGGAGATCCATAAGAATGAAGATTTTGTAATTTTTGAAATTGAGGCGGACGGCTTCTTAAGATTTATGGTAAGAAATATTGTCGGCACCCTTATTTGTGCCGGGCTCGGAAAGATATCACCCGGCGATATCAAGAAGATAATCGAATCAAGGGACCGCAGCAAAGCCTGCGCCACAGCTCCTGCGCACGGCCTCTTCCTTATGGAAGTCAAATATTAAGAGCTTTGCATAACGCCGCATTACTCTTTATAGATTTCCCTGCCCCAGGAATAGAAGCGGTGAATTTTCCCGGAAGCTCCATTTTTTTCCTATTCATTCCTTGCTTTTCATGAAAATATGTGAAATTTTCCCCGTGCAGTTATCTTAGAATCCAACTCCTTTGCAGGTCAAGTACAAATATGAATGAATCGGAAAAATTAAGAATATGTCTTTTAAGTTACAGGAGCAATCCCCATTGCGGAGGACAGGGTGTCTATCTTAAAAACCTCAGCCGTGCCTTAAAAGATCTGGGGCATCATGTTGAAGTCGTATCGGGCCCTCCTGATCCGCTTATTGACAGGGATATCCCGGTTCACCATATTCCATGTCTTGACCTGTATAATGAAAAAGATCCCTTCAGGGTCCCGTCTTTAAAAGAGCTTTCAGATCCTGTTAACCTTTATGAGTGGCTTGGCGTTTCGACAATGGGTTTTCCCGAGCCCTTTACGTTTGGTGTAAGGGCTTGCAATTTTTTAAAAAACAAATTCAATAATTATGACATAGTGCATGACAACCAGTCTCTTTCATACGGAATCTGGGCCATAAGCAGGAAGGTTCCGACAACCGCAACCATTCATCATCCGATTACAATTGACAGGGATATATCAATTTCCACCCTCTCATCCTTATGGAAAAAAGCAAAGCAGATGCGCTGGTATTCTTTCATAGGAATGCAGAAAAGGGTTGCAAGGAGATTTTCCCGTATAATTACGGTATCGGAATGCGCCGGGAACGATATCAGCAGAGAGTTTGACATACCGCGAAACAGGTTCAGGATTGTCCCGAACGGCATCAATACGGATATATTTCATCCGGTTTCCGGGATTGAGAGGGAAACGGGAAGAATTATCGTTACAAACAGCGCCGATACCCCGTTAAAAGGGCTTTTCTATCTGCTACAGGCTCTTGCCGAGATATCAAAAACCCGCAAGGTAAGGCTCATTGTCGTCGGGACACCGAAGAAAAACGGCGCTGTGGTAAAACTCATAAAGACTCTCGGGCTCGGACACCTGGTCACTTTTACCGGCCGGATAGACGACGGCGAGTTTGTCAGGCAGTATGCAAGGGCGGCAATGGCGGTTGTCCCTTCCGTTTATGAAGGATTCGGCCTTCCTGCCGGAGAGGCTATGGCTTGCGGTGTTCCGGTGATAAGCACAACCGGAGGAGCTCTTCCGGAGGTAGTGGGAGAAGCGGGGATACTCGTTCCTCCCGCCGATCATCTTTTGCTTGCTGGAGCAATCAAAGCACTTCTTGATAACCCCGCATTGGCTGATAAGCTCGGCCGTGACGGATATAAAAGGGTACAGGATAATTTCACATGGAAAAGAGCCGCGGAAAAAACGGTTGAAGCGTACAGGGAGGTAATTTTTGATTACCGTGGAGTTTAAAAGGATTTCCGTTAAGCCGGGCGCTAAAATACTTGATATAGGATGCGGGTCGGGACGTCATGTCTGTGAGGCTTTCCGGCTTGAAGGTATTACGGCAATCGGGGCGGATCTGAATTTTAATGACATGTTGGAAGCAAGAGGGAAACTCCATTTCCATGAAAATGTCGGGGAACACGGCGGAGGTATATGGGCTCTTTCCGGTGCAGACGTGAACAACCTTCCTTTTAAAAATACCTCGTTTGATCTTGTCATATGCTCCGAGGTTCTCGAACATATACCCGACCATAAAAATGCCGTCTTTGAGATTATGAGGGTACTGAAACCCGGCGGCAACCTTGTAGTGAGCGTCCCGAGATACATGCCTGAAAAAATATGCTGGGCTCTTTCTGACGAATACCATAATACAAACGGGGGGCATATCCGCATATACAAGAAAAATGAGCTTATACGCCTGCTTGAAACTGCTGGCGCTAAACTCTGGGCTTCACACTTTGCACACAGCATTCATACCCCTTACTGGTGGATTAAATGCCTTATGGGTCCGGCAAAAAACGACGTCAGGATAGTAAATCTTTATCACCGGTTTCTGGTATGGGACCTTATGAAAAAGCCGAAGATTACACGCTTTCTTGACGGGCTGTTGAATCCTTTTTTCGGAAAAAGCATTGTTCTTTATTTAAGGAAAACAGTTGTATAAGGGTTTAACGCGCAGGTAAATATTCAGGCCGGGCATGAGACCTGATATGGCCGGGTAAGACATCTTATTCTTAAAAAATCCCCAAAACAATTGACTTAATGTTTTGGAAAAAGTATATACGGGGAAAAGAAAACGTACTGGAATTTCAGATTTGATGTTATGCACAGGTTTCAGGGCATGCCGGTAAGCCGGGCATGGAATAAACAATCAAATAATGATATTTGTTTTTAAATGGTTTCCAAAGGGGGAAAGAATATGAACAAAGCTGATTTAGTAACTGAAGTCGCAGGTATTGTGGGTACGGCCAAGGGGGCAAAGGAGGTTGTTGATTGCATATTTGACAGCATGACTGCTGCCTTGAAAAAAGGAGATGAAGTCAAGCTGGCTGGATTCGGCACCTTCAAGGTGAAAGAAAGAAAAGCAAGAACCGGAAGAAATCCCCAGA
>CAZOEH010000188.1:0-6055 GCA_964578785.1 uncultured Desulfonema sp.
GGCACTTGATATAAATTGACCAAGGAGGATAAATAATGAGTAAAAAAGTTCTTGTGGTTGATGATGATCCGGATGTCGTATCATTTGTTATGACAGTTCTTGATGAAAACCAGTATATGCCTCTGGTCGCTAAGGATGGTGTGGAGGGTTTTGAAATGATAGAAAAAGATCCTCCTGACCTGGTGATTCTTGATGTGCTTATGCCCCGTGGAAGCGGAATCCGGTTGTATCATAAACTTAAGACAATGGAGAAGTACAGGCGGATACCCATTATCATGTTTACAGGAATTTCACTTAACTCTTTTTTAAAATCCCAGAAAGTTCTGGATGAATTCAAGGGAGAGAAGGTTCCGGAGCCTGATATTTATCTGGAAAAACCGGTTGATCCTGAA
The DNA here is from genome assembly GCA_964578785.1 of uncultured Desulfonema sp. Classification (GTDB taxonomy): domain Bacteria; phylum Desulfobacterota; class Desulfobacteria; order Desulfobacterales; family RPRI01; genus RPRI01. Next base: position 393 of record CAZOEH010000188.1, read on the forward strand.
GAGATGGCCGCAGCGGTAAAGAAGATAATCGGCTGATCATAATTTAAGAATAATGACTGGAGAGATTATGGAAATAAAAAAAATACTTTTTGTGACAAAGTTCGATAAGCTTTGTTATAATGCGCTGACTTCTTTACTGGTTCTCAGAAAAGCGTCACTGGAGCATTTCGTTTTTTTAAATGTAATTGAAAAAGACAAAGTCGCCATGAAAAGGGGAGTGGGTTACCTCAAGGAAGAAGAGGTCAAACTCAAGGAAATGGCAAATATCCGGTTTATTGACTGGGCGGAGAATTTATTTGAGATGGGAATGGAAGTCGGTGCCTATATCAAAGTTTCCAGCCTTATCCCGGAAATTCTCAAAGTAGTAAAAAAGGAATCTCCTGATCTGATCGTCATCGGCCGTTCCGGTAAAGGAACGCTTGAACAACTGTATGCGGGGTCTGATGTTTCGGAACTGACCAGGCAAACAGATGTTCCCATTCTGGTATTCAAACATCTGGCAGAGGATAATATTGTTCCTGAAAAGTTGTTCGAACGTCCTTTGTTTGCCACAAACTGGTCCGAAACAAATCAAACGGCAATTGAATACATAAAGGGATTGAAAAATGTTATCGGGGAAATTCATGTCATACATGTCGTAAAGGAGAGCGCACTAAAAGGTCCGGACACCCATGAAGTACAGAAGATCAGAAAATCGGAGCGTAAAAGGCTGGAGTCACTCTGCGGGGAACTTGAAGAAGCGGGAATAAAAGCAAGAGCCCATGTGTATGCCGGTGATCCCCAAAAGGAGATTGAAAAGGCGGCAAAAGAATACCGGGCCAGCATAATAATACTGGGGTCCAGTGACAAAGCAGCTATCCTGGAGCGATGGGTCGGGTCAATTTCTAAAAATATCGCAGACAATTCTATTTATCCCTGTTTGCTTATCCGTAACAGAAACAGCAGTTAGTTCCATCCCTTCCGACAGGATCAAACATTAGTTTTGCATACAGATAAGCATTGACTCAAAAAAACACTTCTGTTAAAAAGCCGATTCCGCTTGATATTGAAAAACATTTTTATTCAAGGATATAGCATGAAACTCTTATTCATAGACGATGAACAGACATTTTTAAAATATCTGGCCAAAAGGCTTGCGCTTGACGGATTTACGGTCAAGACGACTTTTTCCGGCGAAGAAGGAGTTGAAGCAGCCGCAAGGGAAGGGTTTGATGTTGCTGTGGTGGATCTGCAGATGCCTGGAATTGACGGAATTGAAGTTCAGAAACGGCTCAAGGCACTGCAGCCGGATCTGCCCTGCATTGTTCTAACCGGCCATGGAAGCGTTGAAAAAGCATTGGAAAGCGGCAAATATAATGCTTTTAAATTTCTTTCAAAACCGGTTGATATGGACACCCTGATTGAAACCATAAAAGCAGCAAATGATTTCAGAATTCAACAGGAACAGTTATCCTCTGAAAAAGACGGCTCCCGGAAAGGAGCCGGAAATGAAGGCGCTATAAGAAGATTATATGGAAAATTCCGCAAACTTTATAGCGTTGAAAAATGATTTTTCAGCCTTCTAAATATCAATCTGTTCATGGGAGGTAATTCAGTGGCTGTTTTGCATAATAAAGCTGCCGGGAATGAAGGGAAACCATTCTCTCCATTTATTAAATCTTTACTTTCCTTTTCAATCACATTCATTTTGATGTTTTCTACCTGGCTTGTGCTTTCAGGAATATTTGAGCCTTTGCTGCTGGGGCTGGGCGCGTTTTCATCTTTTCTTGTAGCCTATTATTTCAAAGATCTTTTGTTTCCTTCTCTGGAGCCGGGATATGTTAAGATTTTTTTAAGATTTATCAGTTATCTGCCCTGGCTGACCTGGGAAATCATTAAAGCCAATTTTCACCTGGTATATCTTGTCTTTCATCCGCGTATGCATGATTTGATTGATCCTCAGATCGTCATCTTTAAAACAAATTTGAAATCCGATATCGCCATCACAACTCTGGCCAACTCGATTACCCTGACACCGGGAACCATTACCGTAACCGCTGACAATGAAGGTGTGTTCAGGGTTCATGCCATAGACAGGGAAATGGCTGAAGCCCTGCCGGGCGCCATGCTTGAAAAAGTTGCCAATATATTTGGAGAAGACTTATGATTACATTTTTTTTATATATGGCGGTGGGTTTGTGTTTACTCATGTTTTTTTCAATGTACAGGGTCCTGTTCGGGCCCACGGTTCTGGACCGGCTTATCGGCGTCAATGCCATTGGGAGTAAAACCGTTATCCTCCTGCTGCTGATAGGATTTCTGTATGAACGCATCGACATGTTTGTAGATATTGCGCTCGCATACGGAATGTTGAATTTTGTGGCTGTAATCGGAGCTGCGCGTTACTTCCACAAGAGAAAAGGACTCTACGAAGAATCTTTTATTGATTGATTGCCGGATGGGAGAAACCATGAACATCATTGTCATCGCTTTTTTAATCTTTGGCCTGTTCTTATTTCTGGGCGGCGCCATCGGTATTATCAGGATGCCTGATTTTTACAGCAGGCTTCACCCGGCAGGCAAGCTGGATACTCTGGGAACCCTAGCAATGGTGATGGGGCTTGCCTTATACAATGTTCACCATATATCACTTGGCTCCGTCCTGGTTTCCATTAAAATGTTTTTAATCGTTTTTTTCGTGTTCCTCGCCAGTCCCACTGCAACACATACCATTGTTGATGCCGGAATGAGGGCCGGGTTAAGGCACTGGACCAAAAAGAAACGAGGGAATTAATCATGCACTGGCCTATTGATTTGATTGTATTAACCTTTGTTATTTTTTGTGCAATTGCAGCAATTTCCGTTAGGGATCTGCTTGGTACAGCCATCCTCTTCAGCGCCTATTCTTTTTTAATGTGCCTGCTCTGGACGATTATGGGGGCTGTTGATGTTGCATTTACCGAGGCATCGGTGGGCGCCGGTGTCAGCACGGTTTTTTTTGTAGCCGCTCTTTTCAGGACGAGCAGGAGGACAAAGGATTGAAATTCATAGCGTTTATCATTGTTTCTCTCACCGGAGCGTTATTACTCTATGGAACAGGGGAATTCCCGGACTGGGGAGATCCGAATTCTCCGGCTTCTCTTCATGTTTCCAATTATTATATTGAAAAAACGTATGAAGAGACACATGCGCCAAACTTCGTGACGGCGATTGTCACCGACTACCGGGGTTTTGACACCATGTTTGAAACGGCAGTAATTTTTTGCGCGGGGCTTGGATGCTTTCTTCTGTTAAGAGATTTCAGGGAAAAAAAAGAATACTTTTACCGCCATATCCCAACCGGTGTTATCCTTCATATAAAGGACGGCAAAAAAAAGCTTACAGCCGGAAAAGAGTTTGAGTATATGGATAAAGACTGGGTTCCGCAGGATCTTATCAACAGAACAGTTTGCAGGATACTGATTCCCTTTATCCAGATTTATGCCCTGTATGTCGTTGCCCATGGCGATTACTCTCCTGGCGGCGGATTCCAGGGTGGTGTCATCTTTGGTTCCAGCCTTATCCTTCTGGCCATTTCCTATGATCTGCAAACACTTGTAGAAAGAATAAAGGAGAAAGTCCTGGGAATTCTTGCCGCAGCCGGGGTATTAATATATGCCGGTATTGCCGCCATCTGCATGCCCATGGGAGGGAATTTTCTCGACTACGGAAAACTTGCTCCGCTGTTACCGCCCGATGCGCATGTACGGGCTCTCGGTATGCTGGGTGTTGAAATCGGTGTTGGAATCGCCGTAATGGCGATAATGGCCATCATATATATTAATATCGTCTCCGAAGGAAGACATGACGAAGGGCTATAGGTAAAGGCTATGACTGATTTGTTATCCCTGATCGTGGCAAAATACAATTACTGGCTGTATGTGATTCTCATGATGATCGGTCTTTATGCCATGATTGCAAAAAACAACCTGATAAAGAAAGTGGTGGGAATGAATATCTTTCAGACGGCTATTATCCTTTTTTATGTTTCGATCGGATATAAGACGGGGGCCACCATCCCCATTATCAAAAGCGCTGATACAGGCCATGGGACGGTTATCCGTGCGGCTGAGTATATCAACCCTCTTACATCATGCCTCATGCTGACGGCCATTGTCGTCTCCGTTGCGACCTTTGGTTTTGCCATGGCTCTTGCAGTCAGAATATACCAGCGATATCAGACCCTGGAAGAAGATGAACTAAGAATGCGCTTATCGGAATAACTATGGATAATTACCCAGCTTTAGTCGTTGTTGCACCGTTTATGACAGCCCTGTTTGCAGGACTTTTTGTCTGGATTGAAGAACGCCTTTCATATCCGATTGTCCTTACAGGTCTTGCCGTTTCAGTGTTTTCAGCAATTCATGTCCTGATTCAGGTCATTGCCTCAGGAACCATACAGTATAAAATGGCCGGGTGGCCGCCTCCCATCGGTATCGAATACCGGATTGATCTTTTAAACGCCATGGTTCTTTGTCTTGTTTCAGGCATTGCTTTTCTGAACCTGATCGCCAGCTACAGAAGCGTACAGCAGGAAATCGGCGACAGGACAGGAGCTTACTACAGTGTTTATAATCTGTTCGTCACAGGGCTTCTCGGTGTTACGGTCACAGGGGATTTGTTTAATCTTTATGTTCTCATCGAGATTACATCATTGACCAGTTATGCGCAGGTCGCCATGGGAGACAAAGACAGGGGACCTCTTGCCAGCCTGAATTATATTTTCATCGGTGTTATCGGCGCCAGTTTCTACCTTCTGGGTGTGGGATACCTTTACATGCAGACGGGTTCGCTCAACATGGCCGATGTGGCCGTTATTATCAAGGGTGCTTCCGGTTCATCTACGGTACTGGTGGCCTTTATTCTTTGCATCCTGGGTATCTGGATCAAGATGGCGCTTTTCCCCCTGCATATCTGGCTCCCCAACGCCTATTCATATTCACCGGTCGTATTCACACGGGTGGTTGCCCCTTTGATGACCAAAGTTATGGTTTATGTGATGATACGGTTGATGATAACCGTATTCGGATACGACTATGTCTTTAAGACATTGCATCTTGCCGATGCTGTTGTGTGGCTTGCAACCATTGCCATCCTTGCCGGTGGAGTCATGGCCCTGGCCCAGAAAAACCTGAAAAAAATGCTTACCTATATTATTATCTGTGAGATCGGCTATATGGTCGGTGGCGCTTGGCTGGGCAACCGGCTGGGGATGACCGGGGCAATTTTGCATATTCTTAATGATGCATTAATGACCTTTGCCCTTTTTCTTGGAGTCGGAAATATGATCTACAGGCTTAAAACAGTTGATTTGACTGATTTGCAGGGTCTCTTCGGCAAAATGCCCTGGACCATGGCAGGATTTGTTCTGGCTGCTTTAAGCATCATCGGTGTTCCGCCGACCTGCGGATTTTTCAGTAAATGGTATCTGATCCTGGGTGCATTCGAAAAAGGCGCCTATCATTTTGCTGCAGCGCTCATCATTTCCAGCCTGATTTGTGCTGTTCTGTTTTTCAAGGTGTTTGAAATCTGTTTTTTTGAGGCCGTGTCTCATGGACATGAAAACTCTCATTCCCATGACATAATCGAGGAAGCTCCCGTATCCATGCTGGTCGTATCCGGGATGGTAAGTCTTTCCCTGGTTG
>CAZOEH010000189.1:0-6051 GCA_964578785.1 uncultured Desulfonema sp.
GCCAGTTACGGAGTCGGTCACATATTCAGCTGTCATCACCGCCGATTCAACGGACACGGTAAGGAAGATCGCATTGAAATGCGGGCAGTCTGGGATCAAGCAGGTGAAGATCAAGGTCGGGATGGGAGATGATTATGGCCGGATTGCTGCTGTACGGGAAATGCTGGGCGGTTCAATATCTCTGAGAGTTGACGCAAACGGCGCGTTCGATGTAAAAGGAGCGCTTGCACTGATCTCATCCATACAGCCGTTCAATATTGACTGTATCGAACAGCCGGTGCCACGGGGAGATGTCAATGCTCTGGCACAAGTTAAAAAGAATTCACCCGTGCCGGTCATGTCCGATGAATCATTGATTACGGAAGAAGGCGCTGCAGAATTGATAGAAAAAGAAGCCTGTGACCTTTTTAACCTTCGGTTATCCAAAAACGGCGGTATTTTCAAAACATTGCGGCTTGCCGGGATGGCGCTAAATGCTGGCATCGGTTTTCAACTCGGCTGCCAGGTGGGTGAGACCGCCATACTATCGGCGGCGGGAAGACACGTGGCGGCGCACTTGAATGATGTAAAGTTCGTTGAGGGTTCATATGGAGCGCTTCTCTTGGAGGAGGATATTGCCGATGAATCCGTTCAATTCGGTTATGCCGGTAAAGCGCCGCTCCTTAAGGGGCCCGGCTTAGGCATACGGGTGCGTCAAGACCTTTTGCAAAAATACGCGGAAAAAACAATAAAAGTGGAGATGCAATAGCGCATGGCCTTTTTTATTTCTTCAATTATACGCGCCAGTGGAGCGTTGGACCAGCGGGCGTTTGTATGGGACGCGCGCCATCCCGGACAAGCGCAGAACGAATTTCTGCTCCGCCTGATAAAGAAAAACAAAAACACACGGTATGGAGAAAAATACGCGTTTTCATCGATAGGTAGTGAAAAGGATTTCCGAAACACCCTGCCGGTGGTGGAATATTCGGATATTGAACCCTATATCGATCAAATTAAAACGGGAACCCTAAACGTCCTGACAAGTGAACCGGTTTCCATGTTTAACATGACCAGCGGCACCACTGCCCGCCCGAAGTATATTCCCCTCACTCCCCAGGGACAAAAGCGGGCAGAACGCCTGATGCGGCAATGGTTTTTTCATGCATTGTCCGACCACCCATTATTGCTCGATAAAGGTTTTTTAAGTATAACGGGGGCCGCAGTAGAAGGCCGCTGCAACAGCGGGATCCCCTACGGAAGCGCCTCCGGGATGATCAATAACTCGCTGCCTGCCCTAGTGCGGAGTTCGATGGTGGTTCCGGCTATTGTAGCGGAGATTGCAGATTATGATATCCGTTACTATGTATGGGCACGGTTGGCGTACGGGAAATCCATATCTTTCATTGCGACACCCAATCCGCTCACATTAGTAAAGCTTGCGGAAACCGCCCTAGGGCGTCAGGAAGAGATCATCCGGTCCATGCACAACGGATGGCTGTCTGACTCTTTTAAAAGCAAACAAAGTTGTATAGATGCTGGTATTCCCGATGCGCTTCTTTCAAAGATAAAGCCTGACCGGGCGCGGGCTGCTTTTTTGGAGAGGATACTCGAAAAAACGGGCCAGCTGTTGCCGAGCGATTGTTGGCCCGACCTCGCGCTTATAGGATGTTGGCTCGGAGGCAGCATCGGATTTCATATTGAGTCACTTGCTAAATATTACGGCGGTGTTGCCTTGAGGGATGTCGGATACATGGCCAGTGAAGGCTGCATCACCCTTCCGCTTGAGGATGCCGCTCCAGCCAGCGTTCTGGCGCTGCAAAATAACTATTACGAGTTCATTCCGGAGACGCAGCTTGATTACGCGGATCCGGATATCCTTACCGCATCCGAATTGGAAGTTGGAAAGTGCTACAAGGTCATTTTAACAAACGATAATGGCCTGTACCGGTATGATATCAACGACATTGTGAGGGTGGATGGCTTCTATCATGAAACGCCGGTCATTTCCTTTCTGCGCAAAAGCGGCAACATTCTGAACATTGCGGGAGAGAAGCTGCATTTGAACCATTGCCTTTCTGCAATCGACAGTCTTCAAGCGGGTTTTCCCCTAGATATTCACCAGTTCCGCATTGTCTCGGACCTGACAAACCTGCGGTATGAATTTTTTCTCGATATCCGATCAGAGGTCCCCGGAGAATCCATGCATAAAGCATTGCTGACGGCCCTTGATGCAGCTCTTTGCGAGAACAATATTGAGTATGATTCCAGGCGCAGATCTAAACGGCTTAATTCGCCCTGTATCCATGTCATGGATTCTTCGTGGGAGGATGAAGTGCGTAAGGATCACGTTCAGTTCGGACAACGCGATGTTCAGTATAAGTGGCCCCAGCTTTCCGCAGAGAAAGATAAAACGGACTCCAGGCATATCAAGTATACGATCCAGCAAGAAAGGTGATGCCATGATAAAGAAATTCATACAAGGATTGATCGCCTCTTCGCTTATCGTGTGTGTGCCCGTTATGTGGAACACCGCGATGTTACGAGCTCCCCAACTTTGGACCATGATTCTCATTGGGGTGCTGGCGTCGTTGTTTCAGCCGGAATACAATCCCTTCAAGCGTTCACCAAATACCGAAGACAAGGGTACCGCCAATCAGATCATCTGGTCTATCTATTTCACTCAACTCTCCGTTTTGATAGAGGCAACATATTTCCGGTATCCGGAAAGCGTTTTCTGGAGTACACTAACGACCGTCTCGCTCATTCTGATGGTGTCCGGCCTTGCGATCCGCACTTGGGCGGTCTTTACACTGGGCAGATATTTCACCTGGCACATTTCCACTCAGGAAAATCAGAGAATAATTAAAACCGGCCCCTATGCGTTTGTGCGTCATCCCGGCTACTTCGGCGCATTTCTTACGTACGCAAGCACCGCGCTCTTTCTAAAGGCATGGTTTTCGTTTGTTTTATCATTGATCATATTGCTTTTTGCATTTCTTCGCCGCATATATCATGAAGAAAAGAAATTGAAACTCAATCTTGGAAGCCAGTATGATTCCTATTGCAATAACGTGAAGAAATTCATCCCAGGCATTTGGTAAATATGCGAATAATGCAGAGCAGTGTTCCCATAACGCCGCCTTCTCCCCCCCTTTCTCTCTTCAGGTGTTTTGGTATAATAACCTTAAGAAGCATAATGTTGGGGTCGCTCTGCAGGGGTGGTCCGAAATTAAAGGGAGGATACCATGAGACTAGTGACGAGAGGAGATCTTGACGGAGTGACTTCGGCTGTTTTGCTGTCGGCAATGGAGAAAATCGATTCCATCGAACTCATCCATCCCCAGGATATTACCGATAAAAAATTCGGGATTACCGGGCATGACATCATGGCCAATCTTCCCTATCATCCTAACTGCGCGATGTGGTTTGACCATCACGAGCTCACCGAGAGCAACGAGAAGCCGCCAGCGAATTACCGGGGAAGGCATGCAATCGCTCCGAGCGTCTCGCGGGTCATTTACGACTACTACAATTCCGATGCCCTGAAAAAATATGAACACCTCGTGAACGAGACCGACCGGCTTGATTCAGCCAATCTTGAGCCCTATGATGTGACCGATCCCCAGGGGGTGATCCTCCTTGGATTCACCATCGACAGCCGTACGGGGATGGGCAGCTTCAAAGAGTACTTCAGCAAGCTAGTGGCCTGGCTGAGGACGATGCCTGCGGAGGAAGTGCTGAAACAGCCGGGAGTTGTGGCACGCACTGAGCGCATAAAAGAGGAGAACGCCGAATTCCTTTTCCAGCTGAAAACACATTCCAGAAAGGACGGCAATGTTGTGGTTACTGATTTTCGTTCTCTGGAGAAGGCCTTGGTGGGCAACCGGTTCCTCGTGTATACGATCTTCCCGGATGTGAATGTTTCCCTGCGTCTTCAGTGGGGGCCTGAAAAGAAATTTGTGGCCGCCACGCTCGGGCATAATATCTTCAAGAGGGATTGCAACACGAATATCGGGCGCCTCTGCAGCAAATACGGAGGCGGGGGGCACAGGGGAGCCGGGGCGTGTGTTCTCGTTCCCGAAGAGGCGGACAGGCAGGTGGAGGAAATCATTGCGGAACTCAAAAGGAACGGCTAAGCGATCATAAGTCAGAGCATAGAGATTACCTGAGGTCTATCCGGCGGGATTCGTCAATCCTCCTCACTCCCTTCTTTCAAAGGGGGACCTTATATTCTGCCCACATTCTTTCTGAAGCACAGTAATAAGAAATGTTAGAGCCCTTTGCGCTCTTTTTTGTTTTTGTTTAAAATAGACTCTCTTGATTAGACAGCTTCTTATGAACGCAGCGCAGGGATGGTTGTTATAAAACAGCCGATTTAGGGTATAATTTCTCTTTAAAAGAAAGTTGGAGGAAAGCGCGTTGGAAGAAAGATTCGATCACAGGACTGTCGAGCCGAAATGGCAGAAATACTGGCAGGAGAGGCAGCTTTACAAGACTGCCTCCGATAAAACTGCAAAAAAATTCTATTGTCTGGAGATGTTCCCTTATCCTTCAGGAAAGATCCATATGGGGCATGTACGCAATTATGCCATAGGTGATGTCATAGCCAGATACAAGAGGATGCAGGGTTATAATGTCCTTCACCCGATGGGCTGGGACGCCTTTGGGATGCCTGCTGAAAATGCCGCCATAAAACATGGCGTGCACCCTTCGAAGTGGACATATGAAAATATGGGCTATATGAAGACCCAGCTTAATAAACTGGGGCTGAGCTATGACTGGGACAGGGAATTGGCCACCTGCAGCCCCGAATATTACCGCTGGAACCAGTGGTTTTTTATCAGGATGCTCCAAAAGGGGCTTGCATACAAAAAGACCTCTTATGTTAACTGGTGCCACTCGTGTGCTACAGTCCTTGCCAACGAACAGGTGATTGACGAGAAATGCTGGAGGTGTGACAGCACTGTAGTGCAGAAAGAGCTGGAGCAATGGTTTCTGAAGATAACCGCTTATGCCGAAGAGTTGCTCAATGCCAGTGATGAATTGACAGGCTGGCCAGAGAAGGTCGTAATCATGCAGAAGAACTGGATCGGCAGGAGCAGCGGGCTTGAGGTCGATTTCAGGATAGATGGGATGGAGGAGAGCATAAGGATTTTTACCACCAGGCCGGACACGTTGTTTGGCGCCACTTTTTTATGCCTGTCTCCGAACCACCCTTTGTCTGAGAAACTCGTTTCAGATAAGACTGAACTGGCGAAAATCACGGCCCATTACGGGAAAGAAGATGAGAAGGTCGGCTTAAACACACGCCGGTTTTGTATAAACCCGGTCAATAATGAGAAGATACCAATCTATGTCGCGAACTTTGTTCTGATGGAATACGGCACAGGCGCTATCATGTCTGTGCCTGCGCATGATCAGCGCGACCTTGATTTTGCCGCTAAATACAACCTTCCGGTAAGGGTTGTGATAAAACCGGAAGGCAGCGCTGTAGCTCAGAAGCGCGGAAGCGCGGAAGGAAGAACTGAGCTTCCTGTAACTTCCGGACTTCCCGACTTCCCGACTTCCGATCTCGGGGAGGCATACGAAAATGCGGGCGTTATGGTTAATTCGGGCAAGTTCAGCGGATTAGAGAGTGACGAAGGAAAGGAACAGGTCTCCGCGTATATAGAAGAGAAGGGCCTCGGGAAACGGGTCGTCAATTACAAGCTGCGTGACTGGGGGATATCCAGGCAGAGATACTGGGGTACGCCTATTCCTGTTGTGTATTGCGATGCCTGCGGCATTGTGCCTGTGCCTGAGAAAGACCTGCCTGTTATCCTGCCCGAAGATGTTAAGTTCACAGGCACCGGTGGTTCACCCCTGCTGGAATCAGAATCCTTTCTCCATATAAAATGTCCTTCCTGCGGCGGAAATGCGCGAAGGGAAACAGACACCATGGATACTTTCATGGATTCTTCGTGGTATTTTGTGGCCTATTGTCTTGGAAAGGGCAATATTGATTTTATTGACAAGCTGGAAAGCAATAAAAAGGAACTTTCATACTGGATGCCTGTAGACCAGTATATAGGC
>CAZOEH010000190.1:0-6039 GCA_964578785.1 uncultured Desulfonema sp.
AAAAATCAGTCATAATCTGCGGCTCTGTATACAGGCCGACTTTTTCAAGAGGTTTATTTTTCTTTTCTTCTTTATATTTACTGAAAACGTGATTTCCCAGAAATGCTCCTTCCAGCATAGGCTCAAGGATATCTCCTGCTTCCATCCCGAGTTTGGCGGAAGAGGGAGCCGCAATAATAATGTTTTTAAGTCTGCTTTTGATGCATCTTTTCACCGCTTTGCCGCACAGGGCCCGCAGCGATTCCGCATCAATAGTATTTATTTTCCCAAGGCCGAGAAATATGACCCGGGACGATTTTACGGAAGGCAGGTTGTAAAGGATTAACTCGTCGCCTTTTGCGCCCCTGAATTCTGCTGCTGTTTCGGTTTTTCCCGTAAGGAATATGACCTGTTCATTTTCATGCAATTGTGCGTCTTCAGCAACAGGTATAACAACGGCATCCGTTTGTAATTTATAAAGATCGCTTTTTATAAGTCTAAGCATGACCTTTCTTCTCCTTCATCAACTTTGTTTGCATGTTTTATAGTTTTCTCTGATTCTGTTCAGTATAGCTTCAAGTTCACCCGCGGAGAGCGCGGTTAGTGCAGCAGAGTTTTCCTTTGCGGCGTATTCGATTTTCTTTGCTTCGTTTGCAATCTCTGTCAGGCCAAGGCTGGAAGAGGCGCCCTTGATGGAATGAGCCGCTCTTTCGGCGGCATTTAAATCGCCTTTATTTATCGCGGTTATCAGTTTGCCGATATCTCCTGCCGTTGTACTTATAAAAAGGTCGATCAGTTCCATATATTCTTCTTTATCAAAACCGATTTCTCCGGCAAGTTTTTCAAAGTTCATATTTTATCCTTCTTAAAAACATACTTTTCAAGGATTTCGAAGACGGTTTCCCGTTTAACGGGTTTTGTTATATAATCATCCATACCGGCTTCAATACATTTTTCCCTGTCACCTTTCATGGCATGGGCCGTCAACGCTATTATCGGTATTGATGCGTATCCATGCCTTCTTATTTCTTTTGTCGCTTCCACTCCGTCCATTCCGGGCATCTGGATATCCATGAAAATTATATCAAAACTGTCCGGAGAAGATGAAAATTTATCAACCGCTTCGCGTCCATTGTCCGCTATTTCCACCTGATAACCGGCTTTTGTGAGCAGCATCTTAACAAGTTTCTGATTCACAGGATTATCTTCAGCAAGAAGTATACGTACCGAATGCTTCAGATCCTCTTTCACGGAATACTGGGTCATTATTTTTGTATCACCCGGAATATCCCGTGTCTCCCGGCTTTCTTTATCGGCCAGGACTCTCTCTATCATCTGAAACAGCTTGTCCCTTCTTATAGGCTTGCTTAGGAAACCGTCGAATCCGGCCTCTTTACATGTTTTCGCTTCACGGCCGGTGAATGAAGAAAACGCAATCATCAAAAGGCGTTCAAAAGGCCGGCCGGATTTCCTGACCTGCATTGCAACATCATATCCGCTGATATCCGGAAGCTGTATATCGCTTATGAAAAGATCAAATGGTTTTTCATATTTCAGCGCCTTTTCCAATTCCGGAATAACTTCTTTCCCTTGGGTTAAGGAAACAACATTCATTCCCGCCTTTTCCAGAACATGAGTCAGGATATCAAGGTTGGTTTTGTTGTCATCGAGTATAAGAACCTTTTTGCCGGAGAGGGAAACAGGAGCAAATCTGCGTATTATTGTTTGTTCCGATTTATTGAACCAGGCAGTAAAGTGAAATGCGCTTCCTTCGCCGGGCTTGCTATCAACCCGTATATCGCCTTCCATGAGATTGGCTATTTTCCGGCAGATGGACAGACCGAGACCGGTACCACCGTATTTTCTTGTGGTTGAACCGTCAACCTGCCGGAACGGCTCAAAAATAACCGAGAGTTTATCTTCCGGAATTCCTATGCCTGTATCTCTTACAACAGAATGAATCTTGATCCTGTTATCGGTTTCATCCTCTACATCAATAGAAAGCTCTATCTCTCCTTTTTCGGTAAATTTAGGGGCATTCCCGACAAGATTTGTCAGAACCTGCTTGAATCTCATAGGATCGCCTTTGACGAAGGCGGGAAGCCTGTCGCCAACATGGCAGAGCATATCAACAGGTTTTGAACCTATCCTGGGACGTATCATGTCACAGACGTCATACGCAATGAGCTCCGGGTCAAACTCGATTTCTTCAAACTCAATTTCTCCTGATTCTATCTTTGAAAAATCAAGAACGCTGTTTATAAGAGAAAGGAGAACATCACCGCTTCTTTTTATAGTATTTGCTATGTCGGCCTGGTTCGGATCAAGCCCGGTATCTGTAAGTATGTCCGTAAAACCTATTATTCCGTTCAAAGGAGTCCTGATCTCATGGCTCATGTTCGCAAGGAATTCGCTTTTGGCCATATTTGCGGCTTCGGCGGCATCTATGGCTTTTTCCCTTTCAATTTCAATAAGTTTTTCCGCGGTTACATCTCTCAGCACACCACGGAAACCGGTTGGGTTGCCGTTGCTGTCCTTTATAAGGCTTATGGATGTTGCGGCATTTATAATCGAGCTGTTTTTACTTATGAGATCGATTGAGGCGTTTTTTACCGGAATGCCGGTTCGATACATCTCGCTGAAAAGGGCAAACACTTTGTCTCCCTCAGCGCCTGTCATTAAGTTCCGGTAGTTGGTTGTCAAAAGCTCATTTTTTAAATAACCGAAGATCCTTACCGCGGCATTATTGACGAAAATTATGTTTCCGGCAAGATCCACCTCAAAATAACCTTCTTCAATACTTTCAATAATGGTTCTGTATTTTTCCTCGCTGTCGCGTAGATCGGATTCGGTGCGTTTTATTTCTGAAATATCATGGTATATTGCATAGATTCCAACGAAGCGGCCATCCACGATTACAGGGACGCCGAATATTTCAACATCCATGTAAGTTCCATCTTTTCTCATGCGTATGCCGGTTTCGCGAACATGCTGTCCGGATTTTACCCTGTTGGTATATTTTCTTATCTCTTCCACATGCTCCTTACCGCCGATGAGTTCGTCAAGGTCTTTTCCCGTGATTTCATATTCCTCATACTGAAAAATATTTTCGAACACCTTGTTGCATGAAACTATTTTATGATTTTCATCCAACGATACTATGGCAAGGGGAGTATTATATATAAGTGATTCAAGCCTTTTTTTCTGGAGCTTTATCTCTTCTTCAGCTTTTCTGCGCACGGAAAGCTCGTTATTCAACTCCAGGGTTTTTTTATTGACCTTTTTTTTCAGGGACCATGACCAGAAAAAAACAGCGATTGAAAGAAGCATCAGAGCAAGCAATACCAAAAGAAAATATTTAATTGCTTTTACGGTGATATAATGAGCTTCCGGTCTCTCCATGCCGAACCATTTATTATAAATCCGATTAAATTCTCCGTTTATTTTAAGTATATAGATCCCTTCGTTTAAAGCGGCAAGGAGGGCGTATTCTCCTTTGGAAACGGCAAAACAGTACCTGGAAGGAGCAATTGCAGGTCCGGCCGTAGTTATATTATCAAGACCGAGTTGATTTATGAAATAGAGTCCCTGAAATTTTGAAATAAGGGCGCAGTCGTGCTTCCCTGAAGCGAGAAGTTGCAAAGCATCTGCCTGGTTATCAACTAAAATCGGGTTTTCAGACAAATTGTTAGATAATGAAAACTCATGCATCAGATCGCCCGATTGCACAATGATCTCTTTGCCCCTGATATCTTCAATCGACTTTATTAGGGAGCCTTTTCGTACAAAAACGGAATGGCTTATTACCGCATTTGTGGTTGAAAAATCAAATTTCCGATCCCTCTCCTTCGAATAAAGCATGCTTAAGATGTCTATTCTGCCGGAACCTATCCCTTTCTGCATAGTGTCCCACGGACCTAAAATTATATTTATTTTATAATCCGTTTCTTTTGATATTGCATTGATAAGATCGATATTGAAACCGGCAGGTGAGCCGTTTTTATCAATAAACTCAAACGGGGGATAGTTGTTGTCTCCACCATAAACAAGGAAGGGTTTCTCAAGGTGCGCTTCATGCGCATTGCCTGCGGAAAAAAGAAGCAGCAGAATAAGCGCGGCTGACGATAAAACAGATGGGAGTTTTAAATTTATTTTTACCCGCATGGCTTTACATCACCGGACCCGCTTGCCGGTCCCCTTTATTTATACATTGCCTCGATTTCATTTTTAAATATATCGAAAGCCACGTTTTTCTTCAATTTCATTGTCGGAGTCAGAAGTCCGTTATCAATGGTGAATTCCGGCACTATTGTAATTTTTTTAATTGACTCAAACGAAGCGAATTCCTTATTTTTTTCAGAGATTTCCGCTTCGATCAATTTTTTGATTTTTTCGTTATTGATAAGATCGTTGATGCCTTTAAATGCTATGCCGTTCGCGTTTGCATAATCTTTTACATTATCAGTATCGACTGTTACCAGTGCGGAAAGAAAATTTTTCCTGTCTCCGATAACGAATACCTGATTAATATACTTGGATGTGGCTATGACTCCTTCGATTGCGGACGGAGCGATGTTTTTTCCTCCTGATGTTATGATCAAATCTTTTTTCCTGCCGGTAATCTTAAGGAAGTTGTCAGAATCGATTTCCCCGAGGTCGCCTGTATACTGCCATCCGTCTTCCGTGATGGTCTTTGCCGTTTCTTCCGGCATTTTGTAATATTCCTTCATCACATTGCGTCCCCTGTACATAACTTCGCCTCCTTCAGAAAGCTTCTGTTCTATACCGGGGCCCGGCTGGCCTACCCATCCGAAACGGAAATTGTTATAGCGGTTGAGATT
This sequence comes from uncultured Desulfonema sp., assembly GCA_964578785.1. Lineage (GTDB taxonomy): Bacteria > Desulfobacterota > Desulfobacteria > Desulfobacterales > RPRI01 > RPRI01. Next base: position 4,821 of record CAZOEH010000190.1, read on the forward strand.
CGTAAATGAAGTGTTTTCCGTCATGCCTATTCCTTCGAGCACAAGTATCCCGGCCGCATGAAAGAATTTCGCTATTGTGGGATTTAAAGGGGCTGCTCCGCTGATGCACCAGCGAACTCTCCCGCCAAGAGCGGCCTGTATTTTGCTGAACACAAGCTTTGAAGCTATTTTGTATTGTAATGCTGTTACAGCCGGAATGGATTTTCCTGCTTGTTTGCAGTCGCTGACCTCGTTGCCTACTTTGCAGGCCCATCTGAAAATTTTTAATGCAAGCCCGCCCTTTGCTTCCGCTCCGCTCACAACCTTCGAATAGACCTTTTCATAAATACGCGGGACGCTTGCAAACCAGTGAGGTCTTGCGATCTTTATATCTTCGATTATCGTATCCATACTCCGGGTGAAGGTGGTAGGGCATCCTACAAGTATTGTTGCATAAACACATGTGCGCGCAAATACGTGGGCGAGGGGAAGAAATAAAAAAACTTCGTCTCTGTCCAGGATGTTTGTGCTCAGATATACCGACTGAGCCGTAAAAGTTATATTGTCATGGGTTAAGACGGCGCCTTTGGGCACACCGGTAGTCCCTGATGTATAGACTATGCCGGCCGGATTGAGGGGAGTTACATCATTAACTCTTTTTTTGAATTCATTGTCGGGAACATCTTTCCCGATTTCCATAAACTCCTCGAAACTGATTACCCAGTCATCCTTTGTGTAATTTCCCTTTAAGAGCACAACTTTGCGGACATTGGGAATATTTTTTCTTATACCGAACAGTTTATTCAATTGTATCTCGTCTTCTGCAAATATTACGACGGCATCAGAATGATTTATAATATATTCGCAATCCTTCGGCAGGTTGGACTGGTAGATGCCTACGGTGCATGCACCTATGGTTGTTATCCCGAAATCCGACAGAACCCATCTTAAGCAAGTGTAACTTAAGATATTGACCTTGTCGTTCTTTTTTACTCCGAGCGCAATCAGGCTTTTTGATACCTGTTTAACCTGTTCGTAGAATTGGCTCCAGGATAACGATTCCAACTGTCCTGGACCGGTGAACCATTTATAGGCGGGTTCATCAGGATGTCTGTCGACCGTTTCCTTGAGCATCTCATGAATATTCTGAAAATCTCTTATGGGCATATTTCTCCTCCGTCAAAAATGACGGCTTCGTAAAAAGTCCGATTTCTTCGTTGCGCTTCATCCCGTTGTGATT
>CAZOEH010000191.1:0-6010 GCA_964578785.1 uncultured Desulfonema sp.
ACAATCATAAAATCGATTATCGGCCGGCTTCGGAATAATTTCAACGCATCAGTTGCGGAAGTCGGATCAAATGATATTTACGATGAAGCAATAATAGGGTTTGCTGTTGTCGGAAATGACAGGGTTATGACGAATTCAAAAATTGATAGGATTTTTAACCTTGCCGACGAATTAGGCCTTGCTGAAATTATTAATACGGAAATGGAGATAATCAATTTATGACGCTCTTTTCAAGAGCCGAAAGGGTCGGGGGTCAGATACAAAAAATCCTGTCTGAGATATTGCTGAAAGACATACAGGATCCCAGGCTCGGGATGACGACAATCTCAGCGGTTAAAATGTCAAAAGACTTAAAAATTGCCCGGATTTACTTTACCGTAACCGGTGGGAAATCCAATGCGGATGAAGCATTGAAAGGATTTAAAAGCGCTGCCGGTTTTTTGAAACGCTCCCTGGCCGGTGAACTCGAACTGCGCTACATGCCGGAGCTTAAGTTTTTTTATGATGAGTCATTCGATTACGGAGAACAAATAGACAAGGTGCTTAAATCAATAAAAAAGGATGATGGATCAGATAATACAAAAATTGAATGACAGCAATCACGTTCTGATTGCTTCTCATACAAATCCGGATGGTGATGCCATAGGATCTTTGCTCGCCGTCGGGCTTGCCCTTGATTCTTTAAACAAAAAAACTGTCTTGTTCAATGAGAGTTCCATACCCGCAGTGTATCGCTTTCTCCCGTTTGTTGAGCTTATTGAACATGAGATTAAGGACTCATACGCATTCGATACGGCTGTTATTCTTGATTGCGGAAATATTCAGCGGCTCGGGAAATATTCAGAGACCATTTCCCGCATCCCTGTCATAATAAACATAGACCATCATGTAACAAATACACGTTTCGGAACTTGCCGGCTGATAGACGTTTCTGCCTGCTCAACCGCCGAAATTGCATACGGAATAATAAAAAAATTGGGCATCCGTATAAACCATGCTATTGCGACTTCGATATATACCGGAATATTGACGGATACAGGATCGTTCCGTTTTTCAAATACGAACCGGACCGCTTTTACTGTTTGTGAAGAAATGATCGGCTGCGGAGTCAAACCCTATGAAGTTGCGCGGCATGTATACGGCACATATTCCCTTGGCCGCATACGGCTTTTGAATCTCGCGCTTGATTCAATTGAAATTTCTGAAAACCGGAAACTTTCAATGATGACTGTCACGCAGGATATGATTGAAGAAACCGGAACGCAACCGGAAGATGTGGACGGACTGATCAATTATGTAAGGCGGATTGAAGATGTTAAGCTCGCCGCTCTTATACACGAAGCAAAAATCAATTCGCACGGCTCAAACGGATTGAAGAATTTTCATGTAAGCCTCCGTTCCGACGGATCGGTTGATGTGGCCTCCATAGCAACATCTTTTGGCGGCGGCGGCCATTCGAATGCGGCGGGTTTTGATATTGAAACCACTCTGGATGCAATAAAAGCAAAAATTCTTAGCTTTTCGGACAAATTATGATTTTTGTTATCCCGTTTACCGGGGTTAGGTGTGCAGGAAATTAACAGCGGATTACTTATATTAGACAAACCCGCAGGCATGAGTTCAGCAAGGGTGGTTTCGATGTTAAAAAAACTGTCCGGAGCGAAAAAGGCGGGGCATACGGGTACTCTCGATCCTTTTGCAACCGGGGTATTGCTTTGCTGTATAAATGAGGCAACAAAGATATCGAGATTCTTTTTGGGCGGGAACAAGAAATACAGAGCACGGCTCTGCCTGGGTATTGAGACTGATACACAGGATTTTACCGGCAAGATAATTTCGGTTTGCCGGGTGTCAGATTTTACGGATAAAGAGATACAGCAGGCGTTTAAGAAATTCGAGGGATTTATTGAACAGCTTCCCCCGGCTTATTCGGCCTTGAAACATAAAGGAGTACCACTTTACAGGCTTGCAAGAAACGGCCTGCCGGTTCAGAAACCGGCCCGGAAGATTCAAATTTTTGATATTAAAATTGTCGAAATAGATCTTCCTGAAATAGTCTTTGAAGTTTCCTGCTCCGGCGGCACGTATATCAGAACTATTTGTGCTGATATCGGCAAACTCCTTGGCTGTGGCGGGCATCTGAAGGAACTGAGGAGGATTGAAAGCTGCGGATTCGGTATCCGGGAAGCCTTAACAATTGAAGAGATTGAAAAGCTTGCATCGGATGAAAATCTTCCGGACAGGATGATAAGCATGTCAGATGCGCTGCCGGATATGCCGGCTCATACTGCAGATGATATTTTGACTGAAAAAATATCCTGCGGGAAAAAAATAACGGAAAGAGATATATTTCCGGAGGAATCGAACGGGGCGGATAATTTCATCAAGATAGTAAACAAAGATAATGATCTTTTGGCCGTATTAAGCAGAACCGGGGATAAATACGACTATTGCTGCGTGATCAACAGGATCTTTGAATATTCTCATTAACCGGGCCGGGGTATGGGATGACCCGGTCTTTAAAGGAATTGGTTCAAAATAATTTTGTTGTTTGTTAACCGCGATAAATGTATATTGCAGGGACTTTGGGTGGTTTGTGATATAAAAATATCACGCTTTTACAAATTTTATGAATAATTACAGATAGTTTCATGAATATTTTACTTTAGATTGTATAAGAGGAGGCAAAAAGAAATTGGTTTCAAAATCGGATGATAAAAAGCAGTTGATTGAGAAATATAAGTTGCATGAAAGCGATACAGGCTCTCCGGAGGTTCAGGTAGGGCTTTTAACGCACCGGATCACTTATCTTACCGAACACCTGAAGGTTCATGAAAAGGATCACCACTCAAGAAGAGGACTTCTCATGCTTGTCGGCAAAAGACGCAGGCTCTTGAATTATGTCAAAAACAAGGATGTACAACGATACAGAACGATTATTGATTCACTTGGTCTGAGAAGATAGAAAAACTTTTGTTGAACCGTTCAAAAGGCAGATTCTTTTGATTCAGGAGAAACTGATGCCTCCCGGTAATTTGGTTGAAATCGCTCCGATCTCTGACTATCCGGAAGACAATATGCGGTTAAACGGCGGTTTATAGTTTCAAAATGACTTTAACCCGCGGTTGTCATTAAATCTTCCGCACAGGAAGCAGATGAATTTTTCCGGTTCATACAGCAAACAGGTTCTATCTTTCCGGATCGGATCATGGCAGTTCTATGGAGGAGATGTTTATGGAAAATATATTTAAAGCCGAAGTCGGGGGAAAAACTCTAAGCATTCAGGCAGGCAAGCTTGCCAAGCAGGCATCCGGTTCGGTAGTAGTTCAATACGGCGATACAATAGTGCTTGTTACCGCCGTTTCTTCGAATGAAGAACGTCCCGGCGATTTCTTACCGCTTTCGGTCGAATATCAGGAGAAAATTTATGCCGCCGGGCGAATACCCGGTAACTACTTCAGACGCGAAATAGGCAGACCTTCAGAAAAGGAGACTCTTACTTCACGCCTTATCGACCGGCCTGTAAGGCCGCTCTTTCCCAAAGGGTATTGCTGTGAAATTCAGATAATCGCAACGGTAATTTCAATGGATCATGAAAATGATCCTGATGTGCTTGCGATGATAGGGGCGTCCGCCGCTCTTGAAATATCCGATATCCCCTTTGCCGGACCGATTGCAAGCGTGAGAGTTATCAGGAAAGACGGACAGTACTTGATAAATCCCACAATAAAGGACTGTGAAGGCAGCGATATCAATATAATCGTTGCGGGCTCAAAAACAGGCGTTGTAATGGTTGAAGGCGGAAGCAACATCGTTTCTGAAAAAGACATTCTTGAAGCCATATTCCTCGGCCATGAAGCCATGCAGCCGATCATAGAGATTCAGAACAAATTGAAGGAAACAAACGGTGTTCCTAAAAGAAGCTATACTGAAAAGCAGCAGGACCAGGCTTTTACCGGAAAAATTGAGGCCGCTGCCGGCTCACGGATAAGAGAATCCCTGCTTATTCCCGGAAAAACGGACAGACATTCCGCATTGCGCACTCTTAAAAAGGAACTGTTTGAGCAGCTGGGGCCTGATTATGCAGACCGCAAGGAGGATTTTTCCGAAATTTTTTATGATCTGCAGAAAAAAACCTCCCGCAATCTCATCCTGAAGGAAGGTCTCCGTCTTGACGGCAGGAAATTCGATGAAATAAGACCCATTACATGTGAAGTCGGCATTCTTCCAAGGCCCCACGGAAGCGCTCTTTTCACCCGCGGCGAGACACAGGTTCTGGGCGTGCTGACTCTCGGTTCCGGGCCCGATGAGCAGAGGGTCGAAACATTAAGCGGAGAAGAATCACGTCCGTTCATGCTCCATTACAATTTTCCGCCTTTTTCGGTTGGAGAGACAAAACGCCTCGGAGGACCAAGCCGAAGAGATATAGGCCATGGCGGTCTTTCAACCCGGGCCCTTGAAAAAATTCTTCCAGCGAAAGAAGACTTTGATTATACAATCAGGATTGTCTCTGAAGTCCTTGAATCGAACGGATCTTCATCAATGGGGACGGTCTGCTCGGGAACACTTGCTCTCATGGACGGAGGAGTTCCGATAAAGGCTCCGGTTTCAGGAATTGCAATGGGTCTCGTAAAAGAAGGCGACAGCATTGTAATCCTCTCCGATATCCTGGGCGACGAGGACCATTCGGGAGACATGGATTTCAAGGTAACAGGCACCCGCGACGGCATAACAGCCCTTCAGATGGACATAAAAATCCATGAGCTATCAAAAAGCATTATGGAAAAAGCCCTGGAGCAGGCGCGTGCCGGCAGGATTCATATTCTTGACAAGATGCTTTCGGCTATCAGCCAGCCCCGTGAAAAGATCTCCCCTCATGCTCCGGCCATCATTACTATTAAGGTGAATCCGGACAAGATCAGGGAAATAATAGGCCCGGGGGGGAAAACAATAAGATCTATCCAGAGCGAAACGAATACCCGTGTTGAAATTGACGATTCCGGTCTTGTAAAAATTGCAGCAATGTCCAAAGAAGACGGAGCGGCTGCTCTTAATCTTATAAATAAAATAACTCTGGAGCCTGAAGTCGGAACCATTTATGAAGGAACTGTAGTAAAAATAATGGATTTCGGTGCTTTTGTCCAGATCCTGCCCGGGACTGACGGACTCGTTCACATATCGCAGCTTGCATCCCACAGGGTAACCAAGGTTTCTGATGTTGTAAAAGAAGGAGATATAATAAAGGTCAAGGTTCTTGAGATATCCAAAGACGGTAAGATACGACTGAGTCACAAGGCTGTCCTGGAAGAAGAGAATGTATCAGCCTGAAAATAAAACTCTCCTTGAAAACGGCATCAGGATTCTTACCAAAAATATGCCAAACTCCTGTTCCGTTTCAATGGGGGTATGGGTAAATGCCGGAGCCCGCGATGAATCTGAGGATGAAAGCGGGCTTTTTCATTTTATTGAGCATGTTCTCTTTAAGGGAACGGCAAAAAGATCCGCTTTTCAGATAGCCAAAGAATTTGATGCGATGGGCGGCAATACAAACGCTTTCACATCAATGGAAACAACCTGTTATCACGCAAGGGTAATTACTTCCCATACAAAAACCGCGGCCGATCTTCTTACCGATATTTTCCTGAATTCAACATTTGACTTTGAAGAGATTGAAAAAGAGCGGCCTGTAATTATTCAGGAAATAGGGATGATTGAAGACAATCCTGAAGATTATATACATCTTCTTTCAGGTCAATGCTGTTTTCAAAACAATCCGCTCGGCTATTCGGTTCTCGGAACGCGCGAAAATATCCTTAATTTTAACGCGGAGAGAATAAAAGAATTTTTCAGATGCCGCTACCAGCCTCAGAGAACTATCGTTTCTATAGCAGGCAATATCGAACATAATCAAATTCTTGACACCATCGGCCCGGCCTTCGGATCTTTGAAAAGAGGCGACGGCTTCCCCGAGCGTGTTACGCCTTCCGCTTATCCCGGAGTAAATATGTTC
>CAZOEH010000192.1:0-5984 GCA_964578785.1 uncultured Desulfonema sp.
GGGCCGAGAAGCCGGGACTGATCGAACAGCTGAAGGCTGGAGATCCTATTGCCGTAACCGTGGAGGAGATCCATTCCTTTGACCGGAAAATTACACTTGCTCCCGGCGACGCTAAAGAAGAGGGCGCCTGGAAAAATTTTGCAGAGACGGCAAATCGCGCACCCGTCAGTGATCTGGCCGAAAAACTTCGGCTGGCAATGGAATCCAAAAAGAGGAAATAGAAGCTTCTCGCATTAACTGATTGGCAGAAGAAGCTGGATTAATTTACTGATAATACATTGCTTACCAAAATTTTCCAACTCACGATTTTTCAAATCACCATAACTATTTGATTTTGTTTGGTAGGCGGTGCTGGGTTTGAACCAGCGACTTCTACCGTGTGAAGGTAGCACTCTCCCGCTGAGTTAACCGCCCGTATTGATTTTTGTACAAAACCCTGGATTCCCGTTTTCACGGGAATGACGAATAAAAAGTATAACTGGATTCCCGCTTTCGCGGGAATGACGAACATAAAGTATAACCGGATTCCCGCTTTCACGGGAATGACAAACATAAAGTATAACCGGATTCCCGTTTTCACGGGAATGACGAACATAAGTTACTAAAACAACCGGATTCCATTTCTCACTGGAATTGCGATCTTGTTCAATAAAATAACGACTTCCCGGGTTTTAAGTCAAGATAATTTTTCCATCCTCATCAATGAGGGTGTCTTTGGGAACACTCTCAGGATCTTCAGTGACTATAAGGGGAAGCTGATCCGGATTCTCCCTTTCGGGAAACGAAGGATTTACCAGCCCCTTAATTTCGTCAGGTGTGGGAAGATCTTTTAAATCCTTTAATCCGAATATTTCGAGAAAACGCTTTGTCGTTGAATATATGAGGGGTCTGCCCGGTATCTCTTTTCTTCCGAGAACCCGTATGAGCTTGAGTTCGAGCAGCATTCTCAAAATCCCTCCGCTGTCGACGCCCCTTATATGTTCTATTTCACTTCTGATTATCGGCTGCTTGTATGCGATGATCGTCAGGGTTTCGAGAGCGGCCTTGCTCATTCTTAACGGGTTCGGCTGAACCAGTTTCTTTATCCATTCGGCATATTCGGGTCTTGTGCGTATCTGGTATCCTCCGGCTACCTCGGTGAGAAAAAAACCTCCTTTTCTCTCTTCGTATTCTTCTGCCAGCCGGGAAAGAGCCTCTTTGATCTCTTTTGCATCTGCCGATACAACGGTTCTGATGCGGTCTGCCGAAAGCGGTGTGTCTGCTATAAAAAGCAGGGTCTCAATAATGTTTTTCAGTTCCTGGTCTGTTGGTATAGTCATATTTCCCTGGTATCATTTTCAATGAACTCGTAAAAAGTCTAAATATGCTCACTTAATGAGCTTTTTGGGAATTTTTACATCTCTTCGCTAAATCACAAGAACTCTCCGCCTGCGGCGGATCAAACAGCTTGTGATTTTTAACGCTCAGTCTTTAAAAATCTTTTCCCCAAAAATCTCAAATCCGTTAGCATATGACTTTTTACGAGAGCATCATTTTTAATGCGATTGAAAACATTTAATTTTTTACGAAGCCGTCATAAATAAAAGAGCCGTATTATCCCCGACTGAACATTCTGAACAATGCTGACAAGAGCCAGCTTGACCATCTCAAGGATTGCGAGAAAAGTCACAACAAGTTCGCTCTTTGTATAATTTTCATCAAAAAGCTGGTCGAAAGTGACGCTTCCCTCCTTTTCAAATATATCTATAAGCTCGTTGATCCTGCCGTTCACTGAGACTCTGTCTGTTGACATATCAATCTTCTGTGAAGCCGGAATTCTTTCAAGCAGCTTCTGAAAAGCATCCATCAGTTCAAAGAGACCGACTTTGATGACCCTGTCTTCATTGTTTATCTGAAGATCTTTTTTGTCAAGAGTCCGGCTGAATGTGTCTTCGCCGAGTATGTCCCTTTCTGAAAGCCTTACCGCGGCCGATTTCATCTGAAGATATTCAAGAAGCGGCCGGGTGATTTCAATCCGCGGATCTTCCTCTTCATCATCTTCGCGGGCGGGAAGAAGCATCTTCGATTTTATATGGGTAAGGGTTGCGGCCATGACAAGAAAATCGCCCGCTATGTCTATATTCATCGACTTCAACCAGTCGATGTACTGAAGATACTGGTCGGTTACGAGGGAGATAGGGATGTCATAAATATCCACCTCGTTTTTCTTTATAAGATGAATAAGAAGATCCATCGGACCTTCAAAAACGTCTTTTAAATGCACCTCGTATATCTCTTCAGTCTCTTCGGTCATGAAAACTCGTTAATTAAACAGGGTTCAAGGATTCAAGGGTTCAATCCCAACATAATCACCCGTTGTTTCGGATGTTATCCTTATATTTTTACTGAAGCTCTTACCTCTTCCATTGTTGTTGCTGCGACCTTCCGGGCTCTTTTTATCCCGTCCGCAATTATATCGTCAACCATCTGAGGACGGGCTTCGTAGTACTCTCTCTTTTCCCTTATAGGTTCAAGAGCCTTCGAGAGATTTTTTGCCATTATTTTTTTGCAGTCCACGCACCCGATGCCGGCCTTCCGGCATTTCTCATTTATATCGTCGCAGGTTCCCTTGTCCGTGTAAATTTTGTGAAATTCAAAGACATTGCATACATCCGGGTTGCCCGGATCGCTTCTTCTCGCCCTCTGCGGATCGGTTATCATAACCGAGACTTTCGATGATATGACATCCGGCTTGTCGGAAAGGAATATGGCGTTGTTGTAACTCTTGCTCATTTTGCGTCTGTCGAGGCCGAGTATCTTGGGCGTTTTAGTCAGGATCGCTTCCGGCTCGGGAAATACTTCTCCGTAAAGAAAATTGAACCTTCTTGCTATCTCCCGCGTGATTTCAACATGCGGAACCTGGTCGATGCCCACAGGTACCCCCGATGGTTTATACATTATGATATCGGCAGCCTGTAGCACCGGGTAGCCTAAAAATCCGAAAGTCGAAAGGTCCTTGTTGCTTAACTGAAGAATCTGATCCTTGTATGTCGGGTTCCGTTCGAGCCACGGAACGGGCGTTATCATGGAAAGAATCAGGAAGAGTTCGGCGTGCTCTTTGATATGCGACTGAATGAACATGGTGCATTTATCTGGTGAAAGGCCTGCGCTGAGCCAGTCAATTATCATCTCCCATGTATATCCTGAAATCATGGATGTATTTTCATAATCGCTTGTCAGGGCGTGCCAGTCCGCAATAAAATAGAAGCAGTCGTATTCATCCTGCATGCTGATCCAGTTTAAAAGAGCGCCGTGAAGGTTGCCCAGGTGGAGCGGGCCGGTAGGTCTCATTCCGCTCAATATCCGTTTTTTCCCGGTCATTTAGATCTCCTGTTCCGTCAGCTCCCGAGGAGAAAGCTTACGATAGGTATTGTAAAATATCTTATGATTTTATTAATAAGGCCTGTAAATAGAAAAACAATTATTATTATCATTCCGTAACGCTCTATCTTCGCGTACTGTATCCTCATCGGTTCAGGGAGGAACATGGAGAAAATCCTGCTTCCGTCAAGCGGCGGAATCGGTATGAGATTAAAGACCGCAAGCACGGAATTGATTATGACGCTGTAATAAAGCATATAATTTACATCCGAAATAATGGCGATAAACCACGGATCACGGATGATTTCTTCATACGGCACGAGAAATTGAAAAAGAAGGCCCGAAACAAACGCAATGACAAGATTGGTCGTCACTCCTGCCGCGGAGACAATGATCGTCCCTTTCCTGTAATCTCTTAAAGCGGCAAAATTGACGGGGACCGGTTTTGCGTATCCGAAAATGATCGGGGAGCCCATGAATTTAAGCATCGCCGGCAGTAAAAAAGAACCTACAAAATCGAGGTGCTTCAGCGGGTTTAATGTCAGCCTCCCGGCAAGCTTTGCGGTCATATCTCCAAGCCTGTACGCGGCGTAACCATGGGCGACCTCATGGGCGGTTACGGAAAAAATCAGAGGTACAAGCATTAAAATTATTTTATATATGTCAATATCCTGCTGCATGTTTCTTTATAAAAATAAGCTCGTCGTTTTTCGTTTTAAGCAGTCCGTTCAGTTTGGCGTCTAAAGCCGCCTGCAATATATTCTTGTACAGAGGACCCGGTTCAAGACCCAGCTTTCTTAAATCTCCCCCTGATACGGATAACTTCGTCATTCTCAGCTGTGTTACGAAAAATGATATCGCCTTTTTTACCCTTTCCTGTTTTGTAACCGCCATCATATAGAGGATCAGCTCTATTCTGAATACGGAAAGCAGTTTATAAAGCATGTTGTTTGTTATGGAATCGTCCGCTTCAAGTCTGTACAGGCATCTTTCCGCCTCAAACCGCTCCTTGCAGAATATAACCTGAAGTTTCGGGGCGATTTCAAACCGGGCGCACACCTCTTCCGTAACACTCATTTTACTGTGCCTGAAGAGGGCCAGAAAATAAACGGCCCACTTCATATAGGATTCTTCCAGAAAAAGCAAATCATGCCATGAAAGAACCTGCCTGACCGAGTCGAGAGATGCAACAAGCTCCTTGTTTAATGTTACAAAGGGATCTACCACCTTGAGCAGATCATAATCATTCAGCCTTATAATAGTTGAGGCCGGGTTCTCCTCTTCAAGAATCTGCCTAAGTTCCGAAAAAACCCTTCTCCCGCTCAGACGCTTGAAAAAATCCATTTTTACGGCGTTCTCAATAAGGCCTGATGTCAGTTTTCCGATCGTAAAGCCGAACCTCTGCTCGAATCTTATTGCCCGGAAAACACGGGTAGGATCTTCCACAAAGCTTAAGTTGTGCAGGATTTTTATCGCTTTTTCTTTTATATCCTTCTGTGCCGCAAAAAAGTCTATGAGGGTTCCGAATCTTGCGGGATTCAGGTGGATTGCCATTGTGTTTATTGTGAAATCCCTCCTGAAAAGATCAAGCTTGATGGAACTCATTTCTACTGTAGGAAGGGCTGCCGGAAACTTGTAATATTCCATTCTTGCGGAAGCAACGTCGATCTTGAACCCGTCGGGGAATACTACAACCGCGGTTCCGAATTTTCCGTAAATATGAACTCTTGCTCCCACCAGCGGCGCGTATTTTTTTGCAAATGCGATCCCGTCGCCCTCAATGACGATATCAACATCCTCATTATCCCTGTAGAGAAGAAGATCGCGGACGAATCCACCTATAACATAGGCCGAGCATCCTACCTCATCGGCGACCTTGCCTATGGTTTTCAAGATGCCGATAATGCGTTTTGAAAGGCGTTCATCCATGAATTTCACAATATTTCTTGTTCGGGCATGAACCTGTCCCTTCTGCTGGTCTGAAAGTTCGGAATGATTCTGCTGCCTTACAAGAATATTTAAAAGATCGGTCCGCGTTAAGACCCCGATTATATTGCCGTTATTTATAACGGGCAGGATGCGCTGCTTGTTCTCGATTATCTTGTTCTGAATTTCCGAAAGCTCGGCGTCCGGCCCAACCGAGGCCATTTCAGTTGTCATGTATTCCCTGACCTGGACATGATCCAGTTTGTGATAGAGCGCTTTTTCGATAACCTGCCTCGTGATATAACCGAGCAGATTCTCCCGCCCGTCGTTCTTCTCCGTGACCAGAAGGGCGTTTACATTATAGCGGGTAAGAAATCCGCTTGCATCTCTGCATGAAATATCACCGACGACGGCAATCGCAGGGGAAGACATAAGCTGCTTTGCCGTTCTTCTTGCCCTGATTTTTTCGTACAGAATCTCTATTAGTTTCTGTTCAATCTGCGCAACTGTTTTCCCCTTTATCGTCGCCGACGCGGCGAAGGCATGCCCTCCGCCGCCAAGAGGAGCCGCAATCGCTCCTGCGTCCACTTCGGTTACCCTGCTTCTTGCGACAAGGTAGACCTTGTTTTCCATGAGAGCGAGTGCGAATATGGCATCCATGTTTTCCATCCTTGCCATCTTGTGGACGAGAAATGCGA
>CAZOEH010000193.1:0-5981 GCA_964578785.1 uncultured Desulfonema sp.
CTTCTGTGCGATGAAAAATCATATTGCCTTTGTGCTCGATTTCTTCAAAGGGCTCAATATTGACAAGCTCTGAGATGTATTCTCTTTCAAAGCTCGCTTTTCATCCGAGAAGTTTTTCGAAAAAATCATTCCCCTTGTCATCGACGATTATAAATGCCGGAAAATCCTTTACGGTGATCATGAATATAGCCTCCATGCCAAGTTCAGGGTATTCCAAGGTTTCGATCTTGGTTATACATTCCTTCCCGAGTCTTGCAGCCGGGCCTCCTATCGAACCCAGATAAAAGCCGCCGTATTTCTTGCATGAATCGGTCACAATTTTAGTCCTGTTCCCCTTGGCAAGCATGACCATCGATGCGCCGTGCTTCTGGAATTCCGGAACATAGGGGTCCATTCTGCCAGCGGTGGTCGGCCCGAAGGAACCTGAAGGATACCCGGACGGTGTCTTTGCCGGGCCTGCATAATATATGATGCGATCCCGGAAATACTGCGGGAGTTCTTCCCCCTTATCAAGACGTTCTTTTAATTTTGCGTGCGCTATGTCCCGTGCGACCACAATTTTCCCTGAAAGAAGAAGCCTTGTTGCAACAGGATATTTTGTGAGTATGCTCCTTATTTCATCCATTGGCCTTTCAAGATCGATTGAGACTGCGCCTGCCCTGGATTCCTTTGCCGGCGGAAGATATTTTGAGGGGTCCTTTTCAAGTTTTTCAAGAAAGATCCCTTCTTTTGTGATCTTTGCCTTTATGTTCCTGTCGGCGCTGCAGCTTACACCAAGCCCGATCGGACATGATGCGCCATGCCTCGGAAGCCGGATCACCCTTGTATCGAGGCAGAAATATTTGCCTCCGAACTGAGCGCCGATACCAAGTTCACGGGAAATTTTTAAAAGCTTTTCTTCAAGTTCATGATCCCTGAAGGCATGTCCCGTAACATCCCCTTTCGCCGGAAGAGAATCAAGATAACCTGCTGTGGCAAGTTTGAGGGTTTTTAAGTTAAGTTCGACCGAAGTACCGCCTATAACGAAAGCGAGATGATATGGAGGGCAGGGAGCCGTTCCCAAGGTTTTCATTTTTGCCTTCATGAAGTCAAGAAGTTTTTCTGGTGTAAGTATAGTCTTTGTTTCCTGAAAGAGAAATGTCTTATTGGCCGAACCTCCGCCTTTGGCTATGAAGAGAAATTTATATGCATCGCCTTCTGTGGCATATAGTTCTATCTGGGCGGGAAGATTACAGCCCGTATTTATTTCTTCAAACATCGTCAGCGGCGCGTTCTGCGAGTACCGGAGATTATTCCTGGTATAAGCATTGAAAACGCCTCTTGAAAGCTCCTTCTCATCCGGAAAACCGGTCCAGACCTGCTGGCCCTTCTTGCCCATAACGATCGCGGTGCCCGTATCCTGGCATAGGGGGAAAATACCTTCGGCCGAAATAACGGCGTTTTTAATCATTTCAAGCGCCACATACCTGTCGTTTTCAGAAGCTTCAGGATCGTCAAATATTCGCGATAGCTGTTTCAGATGCGACGACCTTAACAGATGCGATACATCTTTAAATGCTTCCTCGGCAAGCAGGGCAAGCCCTTCAGGTGAGATTTTTACAATAGTTTTTCCTTCAAAATCAGAAACTGTAACAAACTTGTTCGTAAGCATCCTGTATTCGGTTTTATCTTCCCCCAGAGGAAACATCTCCCGATATTTAAAATCCGCCATTTGATCTATCTCCCGGTTAAAATTAGACTATCTGTTTCAGAGGTCACAGATTTAATGTGATGGACTATTTCTGTCAAGGAATTTCGACGACATAAATTTTTCCTTTGGAGGATTAAAGTATCCGTGTTTTAAATCCGGAAACTCCCTGCGTATCATCGAAAGCAATTTCTTTATTCCCGCAGCTCCGCTGACGGAAGCGGCGCCGGACATTATTTTCCAGTACCTTAAAGGATCAAAATTCAGATTTCTCCACTGTATGAAATCAACAGGATGCCTTTTAAGGAAAGTAAAGAGAGCTGCCTGCTCTTCGGAAGAATCGGTAAATCCGGGACAGTTAAGATAATTGATCGAAACAAATATCTTCTTATCAAGAGCCTTCTCTATGCTTTTTATGACATCGGAAAAACAATATCCCTTCGGGCGAAAATATGCATCGTAACATTCTTTCCTGACGCTGTTCATGCTTATCCTGATACTGTCAAGTCCCGCATCAAAAAGCCTTTCCATCGTTTCCGGCAAGCTTCCGTTAGTGTTCATGTTGATTGTTCCGCTGCCGGTTTTTGACCGGATCAGTTTTATGGCAGGTTCAATGACATGAGCCGCCAGCAGAGGATCGCCCTCACATCCCTGTCCGAAACTTACAACGCTTCTTTTAACTTTCCCGATGTGTTCAAGAGCAATTTCCGCGATCTCCTCAGAAGACGGCGTGAAAGAAATCCTCTCCTGGCTGTTTCTTATTTCACTGTCTCTCTGGAGCGATATGCAGCCTACACAAGCTGCGTTGCAGTTTTTTGAAGTCGGAAGCGGGGCCTCGTAACGTCCCAGGAAGAAGTTTTTTGCGGCCGGACAGCCATATCTGAGCGCGCAGTTTTCGATATGACCGCGCAGCCTGTTATGCGGTATCTTTTTTTTCATTGCCCGGGCGCCCGCAATAACTTTTTCAAGCGGCATCAGCCTCAGGTCCTGCCTCTTTTCACTGTCAACAAGTATAACTGCCGTCCTGAAACCACCCTCGTGCCAGCCAACGGCTCCATACGAAAAAAGGGGCAGATGCTTTGCCGTTTTTTTCTCCCTGTATGCACTCACATGGGAAATGACATATCCGGGTGAATTGAATGCAGCTACAGGAAATACAGGGTCGCCAGGTGAATATGGATTTTCTTTTAATGTTTCAAACCTGTTTGTTTTCAGGTTAAATACAACCGGACTTCTGTCAGGAAGAAGCATGAATTCCCCGCCGTAAGGCATATTTATGGTGTTGCCTGTTGAAAGGGGGGTAAAATCATCCGAAGCCATCCCGACAGCGGCATATCCTTCAAGCTCAAATATTTTGCCTTTTTTATCGGCTACAAGTGCCGTGACGAAGTTGATTTTTCCGGAATCCGGTACACTTATTTTCATAAATTTATTATCTATCCAGCCCGGCTTTTTGGCATCGGAATACCCTGTCATAATATTTTCTTTACAGGCTTTTACCTAAATGATTTATTGATTTTCTTTACAAAAATCAATATTCTTAATTTATTGAAAATTCAATTGTTTTATATGTGTGATATTGCCGGTATAAAAATTTGTAGAAAACTTTCCGCTTGTTACCGGTGTTCTGAAGAATACATGATGACAAGAGATTTTTACATAATATGTTTTTCGGGGCCCGCACAGGCACCCTGTAATCAGATGTTATGCAACGCTTTTGGCAAGGGAGAATGTGATCATGCTGGTTAACCTTCAGTACAATGACCGGCACATCGAGATGCGTGTGCCCGACGATACAGCCGTATACCGCACCTCCTACAGGGAACCGGAAAACGATGCCCGTAAACTTGTTCGAAATGCCATGAGAAACCCCGTTAACAGTCCTCCATTATCAGAAACGCTGAGAAAATCAGGTGTACGGTCTGTAGCTGTTGTGGTTTCAGATATAACAAGACCCATTCCGTATGCCGATTTTCTCGACACAGTGCTTGAAGAGATTGAGGATGCGGGAATCACGGGAGATAACATAATTATTCTCATTGCCACAGGTATGCACCGGCCTAGTACAGCCGCGGAACGGGATCATATGTTCGGTCAGGAAATCTGTGAACGATACCGCATCATAGATCACCGGGCAGACAAACCCGACGAACTTGTAACTATAAAGGGAACCAGCCGGGCTGGACGTCCGATAGAATTAAACCGATACTTTACAGAAGCGGATTTCCGCATAGTAACAGGGCTGGTGGAACCACACTTCATGGCGGGCTTCTCCGGGGGCCGAAAAGCGATATGCCCCGGGTTATGCTCCCTGGAAACGGTTAAGGCTCTTCACAGTTTCACCTTTTTGAATGACCCCGCCTCCAGAAATGGACATCTTGATGGAAATCCGCTTCATTACGAATCCCTTTCGATTGCCCGGAAAGCTGACGCAGGTTTCTGCATCAATCTCGTTGTGGATAGAAAACACCGGATCGTCGAAGCTGTTGCAGGAGACCTGGAAGCATCCCATAAAACAGCATGCAGTATAGTGAATAAATACGCATGCTCTCCGGTGGAA
The DNA here is from genome assembly GCA_964578785.1 of uncultured Desulfonema sp. GTDB lineage: Bacteria > Desulfobacterota > Desulfobacteria > Desulfobacterales > RPRI01 > RPRI01. The sequence goes on from CAZOEH010000193.1 coordinate 4,248, forward strand.
CTTGAAAAAGATGTGGTTCTCACCTCCAGCGGGGGGTATCCGCTGGATGCTACTTTCTACCAGTGTGTAAAGGGAATGGTTTCATGTCTGCCGGCAGTCAAAAGAGGGGGCATTGTTGTTTCTATAGGAAATTGTTCTGAAGGCATAGGAAGCAGCGAGTATCGGAATCTCATGTATGAATATTCAGGCGGATGGAGGGAGTTTCTGGAGCACATACAGAGCAACGACCGTATAATAAAGGACCAGTGGCAATTCCAGATGCAAACCAGGGTTCTGCAGCATGTTGGCGACGACAATCTGATCTTCGTAACCGGCGGGCTCGACGCTTCGGATCTGACCAGACTTAATGTCAATGGCATATATGCGTCTGAAAGCCGCATTCAGCAAAAAGTTCAGGAGATTTTGGATGAGTTCATATATGAAGGCCGCTCCGTTGCCGTTATCCCGGAGGGACCATATTGTACTCCCATTAAGAAGAACCCTGGAAGTTGATCCGACAGACCCGGTCCCCGTTTAGACTATTCGAAATACGCTTTTTCCGATAATTAACACGTTTCTACGAGGACATTCGGGAGAACATTTTAGATTTTTTATAAATACTTGCGTGTAGAGGAGAGAGACGATATGAATATTCTCAGAAAGGTTGCGATCGTTACGGGGGCGGGAACCGGCATCGGCAAGAGTGTTGCTCTTGCTCTGTTGAAGGAAGGCTATTGCGTTGCCCTTGCCGGTCGGCGATTGGCTATGTTAGAAAAAACCGTCACGGAAGCCGGACCCTTTGGCTCGCAGGCGTTGGCGGTGCCAACCGATGTCCGTGATCCTTCCGCAGTACGTGATTTATTCGCCAGGACACGGGAAACCTTTGGCAGACTAGACTTATTGTTCAACAATGCGGGGATTTTCGTCCCGTCCGTACTACTGGAAGATCTTACATATGAGCAATGGCAAACCATCGTTGACATCAACCTAACGGGAGTTTTTCTGTGTACGCAGGAAGCCTTCAAACTCATGAAGAATCAGTCCCCCCGAGGCGGCCGCATCATCAATAACGGTTCCATCTCGGCGCACGCCCCGAGGCCCAACTCTGCTCCCTATACTGCTACCAAGCATGCGATAACCGGTCTCACAAAGTCGACCGCTCTTGACGGACGCAAATATGATATCGCGTGCGGCCAGATAGACATCGGCAACGCGGCAACCGAAATGACGGCAGTCATTCGTTCCGGCGCGCTACAGGCTAACGGGGGTGTCATGGCGGAGCCGACTATGGATCTCGAGCATATTGCAAGCGCCATCGTTTACATGGCAAATCTGCCGCTGGATACGAATGTTCAATTCATGACCATAATGGCGACCAAGATGCCCTTCATCGGGCGAGGATGATCTGATCACAGCTTACAGAATAGGGGCCTTTGCGGAACATGGGATCACAAAGGCTTTATAGATATCAATCCGTTCTGATTACTCATGACGCAGGGCTTCGATGGGATCAAGATGCGCCGCTTTTCTTGCAGGAAAATAACCGAAAACAACTCCTACTCCCGCGGAAAACACAAACGAAACGGCTATAATTCCGATATTGAGAAGAAATGGCACCTTAAGGGCGCCCGCGCCCGCGGCAGAAGCTGCTATCCCGAGAATTATTCCGATTATGCCTCCGAAGCATGAAAGAACAACCGCTTCTATCAGAAACTGCATAAGAACCTGCTTTTCCATGGCGCCTATGGCAAGCCG
>CAZOEH010000194.1:0-5979 GCA_964578785.1 uncultured Desulfonema sp.
TTTAGCGAAGCGATTCAAAAATCCCCAAAAAGCGCATTGAGAGAGCATATTTGGACTTTTTACAAATCCATCAATGCAACATCCCATTATTTTTAGTGAAGAGTACTTTCAAAAGCTCCGTATAAACAGGGCCTGCAGGCAAAAGATCACTTTTAAACAGAATTATCTCTCCTGCCTCAAAGGCATCAGTGTTAAAATCCTTATGCTTTCTCATTGCTTCGATCAGTTTCTCACTATTAACTCTGTCATTGAAACGGCCTATGGTAAGATGTCCCTTAAACGGTCTCTCCTCTTTTTTAAAACCTGTTTTCTCCAGCTTTTTTTCAAGAGCATCCTGAAGATTTGCAAGCATGGATACCTGGCCTGAAAGCCCGGCCCATATCACCCGCGGACGGGAAACAGACGGAAACACGCCTATCCCTTTTGCAGAAAGTGTTACGGAAGGACAGTCGCCTGCGCAGGCATCTATTGCAATCCCTATGTTTCTTATATCCGATTCGCTTATGTCTCCGAAAAATTTCAGAGTAAGATGAATGTGTCCGGGCCGGACCCATCTTACCGGAAACCTGTATCGCTTCAAATCTTCCTGAATTGTATTTATTGAAGATAATATATTTTCCGGAAGCCGCAGCGCTATAAAAGCTCTCATATTGAGACCTGCATAACTTCTGATCAAGGGCCATGCCGGTAGATCATCCATCCGGCAGAGTAAACTGCGGCTCTCCGATAAAGAACTTACCTTTTGAAATCCATTCCTTCAGTATATCCGCTATTTCGCGGGCCTTCGAAAAACTTGAAAGCGGGACTGTCGGAACTTTTTCTCCCCTGAAAGTAATAAACCCGCTTTTTAACTGGGCGTAACTCACCTGGCCGTACGATTTTGAAATTCCGTTCGGGTAATCATTCCCGTAGTCGATAATCTGAGTAAAGATGTCATCATCGGATATGCCGGTATATGATGCGATCTCCTCATTCAATACAGGTATAGGGACACCGAGCCCGACAGACAGGGAACAGCCATAGCCCTGGAGACCGACGCCGACCAGCCAGTTCGGGCTCATATTTTTGAGGTCCCCCATGACCCACATGGTGCCGGCCGGAGTGACCGGTACCCCCTTTTCGTTTCTTTTCGCAGAAGGTTTATGCTGGGTTCCGTGCCAGGTAACATAACCTGTTCCGCCGCCGAGGAATATTCTTGTCCCAAGACCTATAGTTTTATAATGAGGATCATTAAAGAGTGGACTGAACTCCCCGGCCGAACAGTAATTTGCATTTCCGGCTCTCGGTTTCAAAGCTCCCATGTAAGTATATATCGTTTTCTCCGTCAGGTTAACGGCGCAGTTATAATTCTGATATCCGTTTCTCGGGTTACAAAGAACGGCATTAGGAAGAGTCGAAATAGAAATCTCTTTTTCAACAAAACGGTTAGGGTAGCATGCTGTGCCGTATGCGGTAGCTTTCAGATGCACCTTTTTTCCTGCAACCAGATCCTGTATGACATGCCCGCCTCCGTAATTGAATTCACCGGGATAGACCTTGTTCAAAGGATCGTCTTCGCATGGTTCCGTTGCTCCTATATAACAATCGACGGCTGCAACTCCTGCGTATGCAGGCACGTTGTTAAGCCAGACTTTTGACGCTTTTATGGTGGGAACCGAATGCCCGAAATTGATAAAAGCGCCCGAAGAGCACATTGGGGCAAAGGTTCCTGTAGTAACAACATCTACACGCTTTGCAGCCTTAACAGGTCCTTCGTTTTTAACTATGTCGATCATTTCCCCGGCAGTAACCACAACAACTTTTCCGGATCTTATCTTCTCGTTGATCTCCCTGTAACTCTTCTTTACCTTATATTCTTCCTTCATAATCTCTTCTCCTGCTTAGTTTCCATTCGGAAATGGCCCTTTTGAGCGATCTCGGTGTCAATCTGCGAGATTTCTTGTGCGACATACTATGCGTATGTCTCCGCGCAATTCCTCGATTTCCTTGAGCTTGCCCAAAATTACCGATTTCCGGACTGGAAACTCAACCGTGACCAAAATGTAGCTCCGGATGGAAACTAGTTCGAGCCGGATTTGACGGTATCAATCTTTCCCGTAACATTATTTGAAATCCATGAAGCATCCCACCATTCCAGAGGGTTCACAAATATGTTGTTTACCAGCATGCTGAAATGCAAGTGATCGCCGGCGGCAAGTCCCGTACTTCCCGAGCGTCCTACCGTACCGCTTTTTTCAACAAGCTGCCCTTCCCTGGCATCAAAACTGTTCAGATGGGAATACATGCTGAAAAGACCGCAGCCGTGGTCAAGAAGCACTGTTTTGCCGTATATGCCGAGCTCTCCGGTGAAAATAACCTTCCCTTTATTTGCGGCCGGAACCGGCGCATTGGCAACGGATGCAAGATCAACCCCCAGATGAACCTGGCTGTCAAGATATTTACCCTGGTAATTATAATCTCTGTGATCGGCGAACCCGGCCATGTTTTTAGCGTTCGGGAATCCGACAAAAACTCCTTCCCAGAGCATGCTCTTCTCGGTATTCTTAACAAGCTCCTTTATCTTGCTGTAATTTTCCACCCTAAGATCCCTGTTAACCCTGAGGAATTTATCGGCAAGAGGCGTTTTTGAATCCTGGGAAACAGCAATATTAAATTCCGGCATCTTTGAATTTAGGAATCCATCTGAAATATTGATTGAATCTTTTTTAAATTTCTTCTCCTTGATAAATACCTTGAAGCCTCTTCTGCTGCTGTTTCCTGCCCCGTCAACCGCTTCTGCATATATCTCGGTCCCCGGACCCTTGCTGTATTCCAGAGCAAAAAAGGAGATATAAATATTTTTGTCCTGAAAAAGTCCTGCATACCCCGGGAAATAATTTCCTCCGGCATAAACTCCGTTTTTTTCGCATGGCTCGGACAATTTGTATATTACAATCCCCGCTCCGCCCTGATTCAGATTCTGTATTCCGCTCAGGATATCCATTTCAGGCCGCTTCGTATCGATAAGAAGCTCTTTTTCTATTGTTGTGATGTTTCCGTTCCACCACCTCTGCCAGGAATAATCCCACGCCACCATCCGAAGAACCGCTTTTCCGTCTGAAAGACCCAGCTTTGCCGGTTCAACTGGAATGTTTAAAAGGTCCTCCTTATTTTTCCCACCGCTGAAAAACCCTTCTTTTTGATACTCCTTTTCAAGGAGAGGAATCTCTTTTCCATCTTTTACAATCCCTATCCATACCTTGCGCAATCCCCTTTTCCCGTCCGAAACCGCCACAGGGAGATCTTTTGAGGCGCCTATAGATATCGATTCACCCGGAATATCAGCTTTTATGACCGGTTTCTCATTCTCCAGACATACGAGAAAAATCCACAAGAGAGGCAATACGACTACAAGGCATAACAGCATCACCAAAAGAACGTTCGAACCGAATATTTTGCTTTTCAATGTTATAAATCCGCCTTTCAAAATAAAAAATATACGTAAACAGCCGTAATCTATTAACAGTTAACGGAAAGATAATCAAGGGCTCTTTTTCGTTTCTTGACTTTTAAACCGCCAGCCTGTAGATATTTGAAAACAAAGGGATACAATGCATATAACCTTTATAATAACATACAATAAATTATTGCGGATGGCCAATGAAAAACAGCATTAAAGTCGGTAATATATCAATCGGAGGTGATAATCCTCCGGTTATAATAGCAGGTCCGTGCGTAATTGAAGATAAAGAGACAACTCTATATATAGCCCGATACCTTAAGGAGCTTGCTCAGAAACTTGATATATCACTGATATTCAAAGCTTCTTATGACAAGGCTAACCGCACTTCGATTGATTCCTTCAGAGGCCCCGGACTTGACGCCGGGCTTCAGATCCTTGATCAGGTTAAGAAGGAACTCGGCCTTCTCATTCTGTCGGATGTCCATTCCATAAGCGAAATAGAAAAGGCGGCAGAGGTTCTGGATATTATCCAGATACCGGCATTTCTGTGCAGACAGACCGATTTCATTCTGAAAATTGCCGGAACGGGTAAGCCGGTTAATGTTAAAAAAGGGCAGTTTCTCGCCCCATGGGATATCGGGAATGTCGTCGGAAAGATAGCCTCAACAGGAAACAGGAATATAATGATAACGGAACGCGGAGCGATGTTCGGATACAACAATCTTGTTGTTGATTTCAGAGCTATTCAGATAATGCAGGATACCGGCTATCCTGTTATTTTTGACGCTACTCACAGCATACAGCTTCCCGGAGGCGCAGGAAAAAGCTCCGGCGGTGACCGGAAGTTCGCGCCGGTTCTTGCAAAAGCCGCTGTTGCAGCAGGTGCCGACGGCATATTCATGGAAGTCCATCCGGATCCCGATAAAGCGCTTTGCGACGGCCCCAATTCATTGCCTTTAGACGGACTTTATGACCTGATAATAAAACTCATGGCCATCAGAAAGGCGATTTCCTGAACCGCATATTATATCCAGGCTATACTGCAAATGATCTCTGAGTATTATACTGTTTATGTACCGGGTAAAAAATTGAGGAGTAATACGGATCAAAGGTGAATAATGATTTTTAGACTGCCGGATGCTGCCGGAAAACTTGAAAAAGTTAAAATGCTGCTCCTTGATGTTGACGGTGTTATGACCGACGGAAAAATTATTTATACTGACAGCGGCGCGGAGATCAAGGCTTTCTGTGTAAAAGACGGGCTAGGCATGCGGCTGCTGATGAATGCGGGAATAAAGATAGGAGTTATAACCGGAAGAAGTTCGGAAGCACTCCGTCACAGATGCAAAAATCTTAATATTGAGTACATCTTCGACGGCGTGTCAGACAAAGCGGTTATTCTTGATAAAATTGTAGAGATTACCGGAATTAAGGCCTCCGAAATTGCCTATATGGGAGATGATCTCCCGGATATACCCGTTATGAGAAATACCGGAATCCCGATAGCCGTTGCCGACGCGCATGAAATGGTGATTGAAACAGCCTCAATTGTCACTTCGGCAAAAGGCGGAAACGGAGCAATCCGGGAAGTGTGCGAAGCGATACTGAAAGCACAGGGGCAATGGGAATCTTCTGTAAAAAGGTTTTAAAAGATGGACTTATAAAAAGATGTTTTTAAAAAATAAATTAGGCAACAGGAAAATTAAAATAATTTTAATATCGTTCATCTCAGTTACCATTTTCGTAACTGTTGCTGTTTTTATCGGATACCGTTATATTTCAAAAAAACCTGAAAAGGTTATTCCGCTTATTCTTGACGGGTCAAGTATTTCAATAGAAAAAATACATCAGACCTCGACAAAAAACGGCGTTGTTGAATGGAACCTTGAGGCTAATTCAGCAAGTTACAGCCAGGACAAGAAAGAGGCTTTTTTTGAAGATCTGTCAGTAACCTTTTTTACGAAAGACAAATTGAAAGTCGTTCTTACTGCCGACAAGGGCATACTTAAGACCGAATCCAGCGACATAGAAGTCAGAGGCAACATAACTGTAAAAAATGATGACTATGTCCTGAAAACAGGGAAAATAAACTACGACAATAAAAAACGTGTTATCTTCTCCGGGGTACCGGTTGAAATCTCCGGCAAGTCCTTAAACCTTGTTGCCGGTTCCATGACCATAGATCTTAACACGAACAAGGCTGAGTTGAGCGGTAAAGTGGAAGGAATAATCGGTGACGATATTTCATTATAAGAAACGGCATTACCTTTATCTTATATGCTGTTTTGGGGTTTTCATGCTATTTTTATTTAATCCTGTTTATTCTTTCGCGGGCGAAAAAATGCAAATGCAAAAGAAAGAAGGCGGTGAAAATAAAATACATATAACGGCTGACAGGCTTATCGCGGAAGGTAATTCAAACAATGCCGAATTCATCGGGAACGTCAGGGCAGTCCAGGATGCAACGGTTATTACTTCTGCGAAACTGAAGATTTTCTATAAAAAGGACCCATCCGGCGCAAAGGATAATGCAAAAG
>CAZOEH010000195.1:0-3216 GCA_964578785.1 uncultured Desulfonema sp.
GAATTGTTGATGCAACCACCGCAACCAAAATCGGCAGATTTCTCGGTGTAAAAACCATAATAAGCGGTTCCGTTATGAAGCTGCAGAACGTTTTTGAAATAAACGCCAGAATAATAGATGTAGAGACCGCTTCAATTATTGCAGCCGAAAACGTTAAAAGCTCCGCCGCCGTCAGGCTTCAGGATCTGGTCGTCCAGATGTCTGAAAAAATTATAAAAAACTTTCCGCTGGAGGGCTATATAGTCAATAAAACCGATTCAAAGGTCACCATTGACCTCGGCAGACTGGCCGGCGTTAAAGAAGGAATGGAATTTCTCGTATACAAAGAAGGCAAAATCATCAAGCATCCTAAAACAGGAGAAATCCTGGATGTTCAGAGGATTGAAACAGGCAAGATAAAAGTCACCTCTGTAAGAGATAAAATAGCGGAGGGGGAGGTGTTGAAGGAAGAATCTCCCGGTTCCATGTCCTACGGACAGCTTGTAAGCAGCATCGTGGGTACCTTGCAGCCGGTTCAAAGAGAACCTACCGTGGATAGAGCTCTGGAAGAGGCGCTTTCATCAAGGGGATCTTCCGCCAAAAAAACACGCACCTCCGGCGAAGTTATTAACATGCTTAGATCTTCAAGTTTAAAGGACAAAGAAGAGGCCGCTAAAATCGCCTTAAAACTGTATGCGAACGATCAGGCGGTTCTTGACGTAGTCAATGAAGAACTGCTGAAAGGATACACCAGTAATTCGGGCAGCAGGGATTTTGTTGAAGCAATGGCCTGGCTTTGCAACGCGCTTGGGACATCGGGCCAGGCAAAATACGCATCGACACTTGAGAAAGTCTCGCAGGAAGCCCCGAACAGGAAACTGCGGAAATATGCGCTTAAGAATCTGAGACACCTTAAATAGTTGACGGCTTTGACATATCTCAATTCAAAAAACATTCTCCTTGTTCACCCCTTAGGTTACGGAAAAGAGGCTGCCGGGAAGGACATTTCAAGAATAGCGAGCATCATTCCGCCGATAGGCCTTGCCGGAATAGCGGCATACCTGGAAAAACGGGGAATTGACGCATCTATTATTGACTGTTATGCCCGGCCTGATTCCGACAGCCTGATTCGCGGTTATCTTGAATCTGAAAAACCCGCCTTTCTCGGACTAAGCTGTACCACCTCAACTTTCCATGACGGAATCCGTACGGCAAAACTGGCAAAAAGCATTCTTCGGGATATAAAAGTAGTTTTCGGAGGAGCCCACGTTTCAGCTCTGAAAGAAAGAATTTTAAAAGACTATCCCGTAGTCGATTTCACCGTTATAGGCGAAGGAGAGGAAACCCTTGCGGAATTGATGGAAAAGAACGGGGAAGATATCTCCTCCATACCCGGCATCATATACCGTGAAAAAGAAGGTGAAATATGCTTTACAGGCCGGAGACCGACGGCGCTCGATCTCGATAAGCTCCCTTTTCCTTCATATGAAAAACTTGAAGGCTTCCCCTCGGCATATAAAGCGCTTTTATTCAGTTATCCTAAAGCTCCCAGCTCAAGCTGCATATCAAGCCGCGGATGTCCCTATGCATGCAGTTATTGCGATCGTTCCGTTTTCGGCCGATCTTTCCGTTACAACTCAGCCGAATATATGTATGAGCATGTAAACTATCTCCATGATCGTTTCGGGGTAAAACACATTATTTTTTACGATGACCAGTTTACATTCAAAAGGGAGAGGGTTATCGATTTTGCAAAAATGATGATCAACGGGCCGCGGAAAATTTCTTTCAATTGCGTGGCAAGAGCCGAACATGTAGATTACGAGCTTCTTCTTTTGCTCAAAGAGGCCGGCTGCTGGATGATCAGTCTCGGAATAGAGACCGGCGACGAAGATCTTCTTGCGCAGCACAGGCAGAACGCGAATCTTTCCATGCTGTCGGAAAAGATCCATCTGATCAAGAAAGCCGGCATACGGACAAAAGGACTTTTTATGATGGGGCTTCCCGGTGAAACGGAAGCCGGAATCAAAAAAAGCATGGAATATCTCTTTTCAAACCCGATTGACGAATTAAACGTCGCGAAATTCACCCCCTTTCCGGGTTCGCCAATTTACGAGAAAATACATGAAATGGGAGAATTCAACGAAGATTGGGATCTCATGGACTGTATGAATTTTCTTTTCATTCCGGAAGGCATGACCAAAGAGCGGCTTGAAGAACTTTTCAAATTGTTTTACAGGAAGCACTTCATGAGACCAGAAACACTTATCGGATATACGAGCATGATCTGGCGTTCGCCGGACAGCTGGAAGAGGGTCATGCAAAACCTGCCCGACTTCCTTAAATTCGCCAGAAGCGACAAAAGGCTCGGAAATTGAAAGCAAGCGAAAATCCGCGTCCTGATTTAATAAGGGAGGTTTAAAGTTGAAAGATCTATTGAACTTTTTCCGGGAAAACGACAGATTCGCGGGTCATTCCGGAATAGAGCTTCTTGAACTTTCGGTAGGCCGTGCAAAAGCCGTGATGGAAATAAAAAAACAACACCTTAACGCTGTGAACAGCGTTCATGGCGGAGCGATTTTCACCCTTGCCGATTTCGTTTTTGCGGCTGCTTCCAATTCTCACGGGACGGTTGCCGTTGCCATAAACGTTAGCATATCGTATCTTAAAGCGGCAAACAAAGGCCGTCTTTTTGCGGAAGCAAATGAGGTGGCCATTAATCCGAAGCTTGCGTCGTACACGGTAAATGTTACCGATGAACAGGGGGATCTGATAGCGATTTTTCAGGGAATGGTATACAGAAAAAAGGAGCCTGTTTTAACTTAATGGGCTCGTAAAAAGTCCAAATATGCTAACTTAACCGACATGAACGTAATTATTAAAACAACAATATTACTGACGCTCTCAAATATCTTCATGACATTTGCCTGGTATTCACACTTAAGGAATATGAGCGATAAGAAATGGTATGTCGCGGCAATTGTAAGCTGGGGTATAGCGCTCTTTGAATATCTGATCCAGGTTCCGGCAAACAGGATAGGTTATTCAACGCTCAGTCTTGCGCAGCTTAAAATACTCCAGGAGGTCATAACCCTGTCCGTATTCGTGCCGTTTGTTCTGTTATACATGCAGCAGCCTTTAAGAATGAATTTCCTCTGGGCGGGTCTCTGCCTGCTTGGGGCAGTATACTTTATCTTCAAAACATGACGGCAAAGGGCTCAAAATCATCATAGAAAA
>CAZOEH010000195.1:3226-5974 GCA_964578785.1 uncultured Desulfonema sp.
CACTTGGCTTTTAACTATATGCCCGCCATGGGAATTCCTGAACAATATACGCCTGGAAATATCCAAGGCATTAGAAAGCCGAGTTGCAGTAACTTTCCTGGACAAGAACGGTATCTACAAAGCTACAAGCATGGCGGATGAAATATTTTGATGATTTACGATTTAAATGATTGATCCACTGGCACAGACTTACCAAAACCGGCAGAATCGAATAAATGCCCGAAGTAGCTTTTAGTTATTTCAAGCATCTTTGTGCAATAATGTCGTTCAATCATCAATGAGCCAGCCTCGGAAGAAAGTCCCACGTTTTCATTGCACAGATGATTTATTCTATCCTTGTCCCTAGATATCTCTATTCGTCCATTTGTGTGGACTATACAGTCGCGAACCTTCTGGAAGTCTCTAAGCCATTGCCATACGATCCGATCCCCGCTTGGCAATGTGGCGATTTTTTCCAAAAATACCTTTGCACGCTCGATGGACGCGCCTTTGAGGTCACTTTCCCTTAGTTCTAAACTTCTCCGTTTTGATATCTCGTCACAAACCGCTCTTAAACGGGTTTCTAATACGATGTAAAGCAATACCACAAAAGAATATCTGATCTTAGACGGGAAATCCCGCTCATATCGATCTTCAAAGAATTGAATCTCTGATTGCCTCTCGGCAAACTCCTCTTCAGAGAGTCCGGCAGGGGGATTCTGCGGGATTCTGTTGCGCTCCAGTTTTCGGACACCTTCAAAATGACCTTCGATTATATCCAAATAGTCGGCAAGACTGTCAAATGCAAGCTCTGTTTCCCATCTGTGCATGTCCCAGTTGATCATCATAGTCCTACCTATTTAAGGTAAAAAAGCTACCATGTCCTTATGAGGCGAAATCCCATGACGTTCCCGCGGTCGTCGGGTTCGAAGTGGAAGCGGTAAGCAGAACGGCAATCCGAAGCATCGTTGTAACAGCAGCCACCACGAAGTATACGGGAGGAGTTCCAGCGATCAGATTCCACAGGATCAGTCACACTTCCTGATGTATATTTACAGTATTCTTCCTGGCACCATTCCAAGACATTACCATATATGTCATACAAACCCCAGATATTGGCCTTCTTCTGTCCTACTGGATGGGTTCTTTTTTCTGAATTATCTTTATACCAAGCATATTCACAAAGATCGACTGGACTATCACCGGAAAAATATGCAGTTTTGCTTCCTGCCCGACAGGTATATTCCCATTCGGCTTCCGTGGGAAGACGATACTTATCCATACCATCCATCTTATTGAGCTTCAGGATAAATTCTTGGACATCATTCCAAGACACACACTCAACAGGCAAGTTATCATCTCCTTGGAAATATGATGGATTGTTTCCCATTACCTTTTTCCATTGACATTGTGTCATCTCCGTTGTCTGCATGTAAAAATGTTTACTGATAGTTACCTGGTGCGGGGTTTCGTCATAAGACCAGAGCCTTTCTGGCTTAAAGGCGTTCTCATAGGGCGTTCCCATCATGAAAGTTCCGGCGGGAATGAGGACAAACTTAGCATTGAGAATCGTGCAGTGATACTCCTTTTTCCTAAGGGAATCAACAAGCGCAAGACCACGTCCGATCAAGTCGCGTTCCGGCACCGTTAGATCATATCTTCCCAGGACAATTAGTCCTCTATTTTCTGTTTCCTCCGTCAATGGATTCAATCTTTGCTATCTCCCTACTTCGTTCTGCTCTGTTCTGCTTTCTCCATAAGTTGATTGATGTTTTTGAGTCTGGCGTTAGCATCCTCGATTTGTCCATCTACTTCAGCCGCCATCTCCGAAAGGAGATCCTGGCCCTCATCCTGGGCTTCATCTATCTTCAGTTTCAGTATGTAAAGTTCCGATTCCTCCAAGTTTTCCAGCTCCTTGCTGATTGCTTCAATACGATTATGGACACGGGCAATCTGGCGAATGATTCTGATCAACTCTGCGCCTGTTCCTTCTCCAGACACTGAATCGGGACTGCTCTCCCACTCATTCATAAGGTATCGCAGACGTTCCTCATTCCTTTCTGCATATGCCAGGTTAACCTCCTGCATAAATCTATGTCGTCGTTCCCGTGACTGCTCGTCTGGTGCAAGGTCTGGGTGTATTTTCTTGGCCAAGTCACGATATAATTGTTTCAGGGCTTCAGATGGCTTGAATGGTTCTTGTTCGTATTCTTCTTCCGTAACTGATCCTGTCGCATTTGCTGATTCCTGAGCCTTCGATCGGCTCCGATCTGCCTCTTTTTTAACTTCTTCGTTTTTCGGATCAAGTCGGGCGAGAATTTCCGCTATTTGCGCATTAATAGCATCGAGCTGGGCAAGCTTTACACCCACGGTACGAAGGTACCGGCGACGCAGGTCTTCCAACTCTATCTGTAGCGTGGTCAAATCCAGTTCCTTCAACGCCAGATCGTCTTCCAGCGTTGACAACTCGGCACGCTTTTTCTCAAGTTCAATTTCTTCGGGGGTCATTTGCTTTGTAAGAGAATGGACCTTTTTCACGATTGATCCTTTGATAAAAAATTGCGCTTAGATATTCTGAGTCTAATGTAGGGTTTCTAAAATCGTCCTTGAACGCTTCACAAGCCCTTCATACGTTCCTGGCCCAATTGCACTCGAAGAACCATCCTTGTCAAAGTCTTTGGTTTTTCTGTGCATTTCAATGAGAGAAAGGATATCGTTAACTTCGAGATAGAAATCATATAGGCCTTGACGAGTGGATCGTTTCGACAC